>NZ_JBHTZD010000018.1:0-2136 GCF_042790455.1 Streptomyces sp. NPDC056734 | reverse complement strand
CCGAGAGGGACAGTACGGCCGAGCCGATCGGGCAGGGCGAGCCGGTCCAGCGGGCCGATTCGAGCAAGCGGGCCGAGGTGCGCAGGGAAGCCGACCCGGTCGAGCAAGACGAGCCGATCCCGCAGGGCGAAGCCGATGCCGCCCGGACCACCGGGACCGCCGGACTGGAGAGTGCCGACGCGGGTACCGGACCGGAGGATGCCGACGCAGATGCCGGACCGGGGGATGCCGACGCGGATGCCGGACCGGGGGATGCCGACGCGGATGCCGCCTCCGAATCCGGAGGCACCCCGGTCGCCGCCCTCGCGGACGCCACCCCCGACGCCGACCGTCCCCGAGCAACCGATCATCCGGCCGCCGGCTCCGGGGACGCCGCTCCAGACGCCGGCCAGCCGACCACCGGCCCCGACGTCGGCCCCGACGCCGACCGCAGGCCCACCGCCCGTCAGCCGGCCACCACCCCCGGGGGCGTCGCCGCCCACACCGGCCAGCCCGCTGCCATCCCCGAGGGCCCCGCCCCCCACTCCGACCACCCAGCCACCACCCCCGGGCACACCCCCGCCCCCAGCCACCCCCAAGCCGCCCCCCACCCGGCCCCCGATCACCCCCACAGCAACCCCCCTCCCCGCCCCACCCGCCGCCGCTCCCCCCTGCTCGTCGCCTCCGTCGTTGCCGCTGTGCTGTTGGTCGGGGGTGGGGGGGCCTACCTGGCCACGTCCGCCGATAAGGGCGCGCGGAGCGCGCGGGATGCGGAGGTGCCTGCCGGGGGCGTGAGCGGGGGCGGTACTCCCCCGCCGCTCGCCCTCGACGGGTACGCCGGGGACAGTGGGATCGCGCCCGGCGAGCCCGATCCCGGGGGCGGGCTGTACCGGGCCGTCGGGGAACTGCCGCAGGGGCCGGCCGACGCCCCCGTGTACACCGTGCACGGCGACATCGGCGCGGACGACGTGACCCGGCTCGCCGACGCGCTCGGCATCGCGGGCACGCCCGTCGCCGAGGGGCCGTCCTGGCGGATCGGCGGGCAGGACGGACAGGGCCCGAGTCTCTCGGTGAGCCGGCAGGGGCCCGGCACCTGGACCTTCCACCAGTACGTCCCCGGCCCCGACGGCTGCCAGAGCGCCACCACCTGCGCCGAGCCGCCGGACGGACCGGCCGGTGCGGTGGACGGGACCGGCGATCCGGTCGGCGAGGCCGAGGCCCGTGCGCTCGCCGCGCCCGTGCTCAGGGCCCTCGGGCAGGACGACGCCGAGGTGGACGCGAGCCAGGTGATGGGCGCGCAGCGGATGGTGAACGCCGAGCCCCAGGTCGACGGGCTGCCCACCCACGGCCGGCCCACCCAGCTCACGATCGGCACCCAGGGCGAACTGCTCGGCGGGAGCGGCCAATTGAGCCCGCCGGTCGAGGCAGCGACGTACCCCGTGCTGGGTGCGGAGGAGACGCTGGGGCTGCTGAACGCGACCTCGGGGGACGGCCGGGTGGGCATCGGCGGGTGCGCCGATCCCGTACCGCTGGAGGGGCGGACGGTGTCGCCGTGCGAGCCCTCCACCACGCTGCCGGAGACGGGGGCGCAGGAGAGCATGTCCGTCGAGGGCGCGGAGTTCGGGCTGGCCTCGCACACCGTCGGGGGGCGGCCCGCGCTGGTGCCGTCCTGGCTGTTCGAGGTGCGGGGGGCGGGGGCGGTGGAGAGTTTCACGGTGACGCATCCGGCGGTCGACCCTGCTTATCTGGCGGCGCCGTCGCCCACCGCGCCGCCCGCGGCCACCGAGTCCGCCTCGCCGCCGCCCGGTGGGACCGTGGAGACGCGGGATGTCCAGGTGGAGGGGTATACCGCCGAGGGCCAGGAGCTGACCGTGCGGTTCACCGGAGGGGTGTGCGCGGACTACTCGGTGGCGGCGCAGGAGAGCGGGGGTGAGGTGCGGGTGACGGTGACCGAGACGCCCTGGCCGGACAAGACCTGCATTCTGATCGCCGAGATCAAGCACCAGACCGTGCTGCTCGACGAGCCGCTCGGCGACCGGAAGGTGGTCGGCTCCGACGGCGCGGCCGTAGCGCTGGAGAAGCCGGGGGCGCGGCTGCCCGGGTAGCCGGGCGTACGGAGAAGGCGGCGGCCCCCCCCAACCGGGGGCCGCCGCCGGC
>NZ_JBHTZD010000017.1:0-233655 GCF_042790455.1 Streptomyces sp. NPDC056734 | reverse complement strand
GGACGGTGCCGGTGGGGATGTGACCGGCGCGGACAGCACCCGTGGGGACGGCACCAGGGGGGACGGCTCCGGTGCCGATGGGGCGGGCGGCGTGAGCTGGGGTGGGTTCGTGGCGGTGGAGCCCGCGCTGGCGAGAACCGTGGAGGAGCGGTTCGGGGCGTTCACCCATCACGTGCTGGCGACGCTGCGCAAGGACGGTGCGCCGCGTACGACGGGGCTGGAGGTGCGTTTCCTCGGCGGCGAGCTGTGGCTGGGGATGATGCCGGGGTCGGTGAAGGCGCTCGATCTGCGGCGGGACGCGCGGTTCGCGTTGCAGGCGAATCCGGGTGAGGGGCAGTCGATGGGCGGGGGTGATGTGCGGATCGCCGGGCGGGCGGTGGAGGTGACGGACCCGGCGCGGAAGGCGGCGTACAGCGAAGAGGTGAAACCGCCGGAGCCGTTCCACCTCTTCCGCACCGAGCTGACGGAGGTCGTGCGGACGACCGTCGAGGACGAGAAATACCTGGTCGTGCAGGTGTGGCAGCCCGGAGCGCCGGTGCGGACGCTCAAGCGGACCTGAAGGGCGGCCGGGGGGAGATCACCGGGAGGTCACGGGGAGGTCACTCCCACTCGATGGTGCCCGGGGGCTTGGAGGTGATGTCGAGGGCGACGCGGTTGACGTCGCTGACCTCGTTGGTGATGCGGGTGGAGATCTTCGCGAGGACGTCGTACGGCAGCCGGGACCAGTCGGCGGTCATGGCGTCCTCGGAGGAGACCGGGCGCAGCACGATGGGGTGGCCGTAGGTGCGGCCGTCGCCCTGGACGCCGACGCTGCGGACGTCGGCGAGGAGCACCACCGGGCACTGCCAGATGTCGCGGTCGAGGCCGGCGGCGGTCAGTTCCTCGCGGGCGATGGCGTCGGCCTCGCGGAGCAGATCGAGGCGGTCCTTGGTGACCTCGCCGACGATGCGGATGCCGAGGCCGGGGCCGGGGAAGGGCTGGCGCTGGACGATCTCGTCGGGCAGGCCCAGTTCCTGGCCCACCATGCGGACCTCGTCCTTGAAGAGCTTGCGCAGCGGTTCGATGAGCTGGAATTCGAGGTCTTCGGGGAGACCGCCGACATTGTGGTGGGACTTGATGTTGGCGGTGCCGGTGCCGCCGCCGGACTCCACGACGTCGGGGTAGAGGGTGCCCTGGACGAGGAACTCCACGGCCGGGCCCGCGTCGGCGATGATCTCGGCCTGGGCCTGCTCGAAGACGCGGATGAACTCGCGCCCGATGATCTTCCGCTTCTCCTCGGGGTCGGAGACGCCCTTCAGGGCGGTCAGGAAGCGCTCCTCGGCGTCGACGACCTTGAGCTGCACGCCGGTCGCGGCGACGAAGTCCTTCTCGACCTGCTCGGTCTCGCCCTTGCGCATCAGGCCGTGGTCGACGTAGACGCAGGTCAGCTGGGAGCCGATGGCGCGCTGGACGAGGGCGGCGGCGACGGCGGAGTCCACGCCGCCGGACAGGCCGCAGATGGCGCGCTTGTCGCCGACCTGTTCGCGGATCGCGGTGACCTGCTCGTCGATGACGCTGCCGGTGGTCCAGGTGGGGGTGAGGCCGGCGCCGCGGTAGAGGAAGTGCTCCAGGACCTGCTGGCCGTGTGTGGAGTGCATGACCTCGGGGTGGTACTGGACGCCGTAGAGCTTCTTCTCGTCGTTCTCGAAGGCGGCGACCGGGACGACGTCCGTGGACGCGGTGACGGTGAAGCCCTCGGGGGCGGCGGAGCAGGCGTCGCCGTGCGACATCCAGACCGGCTGCTCGGCGGGGGTGCCCTCGAAGAGGGTCGAGGACGACTTCGATACGTGCAGCGGCGTACGGCCGTATTCGCGGGCGCCGGTGTTGTCGACCGTGCCGCCGAGGGTCTGGGCCATCAGCTGGAAGCCGTAGCACATGCCGAAGACGGGGACGCCGGCCTCGAAGAGGGCGCGGTCCAGGCGGGGGGCCTCGTCTGCGTAGACCGAGGAGGGGCCGCCGGAGAGGATGATCGCCGCCGGGTTCTTGGCGAGCATCTCGGCGACCGGCGTGGTGCTCGGCACGATCTCGCTGTAGACCCGGGCCTCGCGGACGCGGCGGGCGATGAGCTGGGCGTACTGCGCGCCGAAGTCGACGACCAGGACGGTGTCGGGGGCGGGGGCAGCGGGGGTCGCTGATGACACGGGGTGCCTTCCGGCGGTGGGGCGGGGTGTGTGGGTACCGAGTCTAACGGGGGTTCGGTGGGGGTTACGGGGGGTGCGGGTTGGCTTTACGGGGGGGTGCGGGTCGGTGTTACGGGGGATGCGGCTCGGGTCCGCCGCGCGGTGCGGGTCGGATGGTCGCCGCCGTCCCTGGGGGCTCCGCCCCCAGACCCCCAGACCTATGCCCACCCAGCCACCCGTCTCGGTTCGACAGAGGGGTACCGCCCCGGGCCCGCTCACGCCCCGGCCGGACAGAGCGACGCCGCCCCGACCAAACCCCAGCCCCAGCCCCAGCCCCAGCCAAACAGTCACCCGCCACCCCCCTCCCGCCACACCAGGCACCCCATGCCATACTCACCCCATGCACAAGCACCCGACCTTCCTGTTTACCTATGGCGACCGGCCCGCCGGCTGCCATGGTTGTGCTGCTTGAGCTACTGACAAGCGACTTCCCAGGCGCCCCGGGCCGACAAGGTCCGGGGCGCCTGGCGTTTCCGGGGTCTGTCCGTACCGGGGTCGAGACATCCGACACCACTCCCCCTCCCCCATCCCCATCCCCAGGAGACCCCGCCATGACCACCACCCCCGCGGAGAAGACCGGCGCGCACACCGACGCCGCCGCCGATGTCATCACCGGCGCCCGTGAACGTATCGACGCGCTCGACGACCGGATCATCGGCCTGATCCAGGAACGGATGGCCGTCTCGGCCGTGATCCAGGACGCCCGGATCACCTCCGGCGGACGCCGGGTGAACCTCTCCCGGGAGATGGAGATCCTCGGCCACTACCGCGAGGCCCTCGGCAAGCCGGGCACCTCGCTCGCCATGACGCTGCTCGAACTGTGCCGCGGCAAGATCTGAGAATCGGCGTTCCGTGTACGTACGTACGCATGCCCTCTCACCCGTACGGCGCGTGACCGCCTCGCGAGACCCTTCGTTGGTACCGATGTCCGTGTCAGCCAGGTGCGGGCCCGAAAGAACCACGCGTGGCTCGCTGGGGCGATGAGACGTACGGATCGTGCCGTACGTCGTGGGACCTCGCTCCAGGGTCGTGACCGGACGGCAGGGGACAGCAGCCCGGTCACCCAAGAGAACGGCCGGCTCCGGGGACGCCCGGAGCCGGCCGACGGAACCCGTCCAAGGTCCAAGGTCCAGGGCGAAGGTCTCCTCCCCGCAACCAACCGCGCACCCCCGATGCGCCGGAGCGCGGCCTGGTCGCACACAGCCAGCGGCGCAACCCCCCGGCGCCGCTCCCCGGCACCGGCGCCGCCCTGACGCCGGTGCTGACGAAGGAAGGGCCCCGCGGCCGACCCCCGCGGGGCCCTTCCGCATGCCCGCCCGCCTATCCCCCATCCCCCCCCATCCCCCCCATCCCCCACATCCCCCACATCCCCCACATCCCCCACACCCCCCACACCCCCCACACCCCCCACCCCCACCCTCCGTTCAAGTGACCCAGGTCACATAAGATTTTTGTGAGCGAGGGGCAACCCTTCACAGGCTTCACTGATCCAACCTCTCGAATCACCGGACCCTCCCACGCCCCACACGTGAGACCCGGCCGACCCGTACCGCGACGCCGCGGTACTTGACTTTCGAGGTCTTCATGAAGCTTCGCCGTGCCCTCGCGGTGGCGGCTGCGACAGCCGTCATCTCGCCGCTCGCGCTGCTGACCGCCGCGCCCGTCGCGTTCGCGACCGACGGGGACACCACCTCCCCGTCCCCGACGTCGACCGAGTCCACCTCGGCCGACCCGTCGCTGACCGCCTCGCCGACGGACTCGGAATCTCAGACCTCGGAACCGACCGACACCGTGTCGACCACGCCGTCCGACGACGACAAGTCCTCGGAGCCGGAGACCGACACCGAGACCTCCACGTCCCCGCCGGCGACGACCCCGTCGACCACTCCGGCGACCACCCCGTCGGGGACCACCACCCCGCCGGAGGAGACCGAGAGCCCCGACCCCGAGCCCTCGGAGTGCGCGGACCAGAAGGTCGAGGTCACCATCACCGGCCTGCCGGGCAAGATCGAGGCGGGCAGCGGCTGGCACGAGTTCTCGCTGAACGTACTGAACAGCTCCGACTCCACCCTCACCGACCTGGACTTCTTCGCCGGAGCCTCCTCCGACCAGGACGGCATGGACCTCTTCCGCAGCCAGCAGGTCCAGCTCCAGGCGTGGGACCCGGACAGTGAGACGTGGGGAGACCTCAGCGAAGAGGGCTACGCCGTCGGGTACGTCGGCTACACCGACGAGCTGAAGCCGGACTACGAGGTCAACATCCCGCTCCGGATCAACGCGAAGTCCTCCGCCCCGGTCGGCGCCGGCTTCTCGCTCGGCGCGACGATCTACGGCGACCGCGACACCGAGTGCTTCGGCTTCGGCGAGGTCGCGTACCGCTTCCAGATCGTGGCCTCCGGCACGGACACCGGCGGCTCCCGCCCGCAGGAGGGCGGCAAGGCTCCCATCACCGACAAGGAGCCCGGCACCAACACCCCCCAGGTGACCGGCAACCTCGCCGAGACCGGTTCCAGCTCCGCGCTGCCCGTCATCGGCCTCGTCGGCGGCACCGCCGTCGTGCTCGGCGCCGGCGCGGTGTTCGTGGTGCGCAAGCGCAAGACCGGCATCGAGGCGTAACAACGCCGAGCGGCCCGACAGCTCAACGGTTCTACGGCTCAACGGCTTACGGCTCTACGGCTCAACGGCTCAACGGCTCAACGGCTCAACGGCTCAACGGCTCAACGGCTCAACGGCTTCACACAAGCAAGAGAAGGACCTGCGCTCGGAGGGGGGCGCAGGTCCTTCTCTTTGCCACGCCCAGGGCAACGCCCAGGGCCACGCCCCCACGCCGTACCCGCCCCGGTCACGACAGACGCCCGGCTACCGGAACCGCAACGCCTTCATCACCCGCAGACTCGTACTCATGACCCGCGCGTACCGCTCATCGCTCATCCCCAGCGAAGGCCCCATCGGCAGCACCCGCTGCACCGCGACCGTCTGCGCCTCGGTGTACTTGAGGATGCCCTCGGCGCCATGCCGGCGGCCCAGGCCCGAGTCCTTCATGCCGCCCATCGGGGACTGCGCGCTGCCGTACGCGGAGGCGTACCCCTCGTTGACATTGACCGTGCCGGTGCGCAGCCGCGCCGCGATCTCGCGGCCACGCCGGGCGTCCTTCGTCCAGACCGATGAATTCAGGCCGTACGACGTGGAGTTGGCGCGCTCGATCGCGTCCTCCTCGTCGGTGAAGCGGTAGACGGAGACGACCGGGCCGAAGGTCTCCTCCGCGCAGACGGCCATCGGCTCGCCGACGCCGTCGAGGATGGTCGGCTCATAGAAGTACGGGCCGATGTCCGGCCGGGCCACGCCCCCGGCGACGACCGTCGCGCCCTTGGCGACCGCGTCCGCCACATGCCGCTGTACGGTGGCCAGTTGCCGCTCGCCGACCAGCGAGCCCATGTCGGCGCCGTACGCCAGGGACGTACCGAGCCGCATGCCCCGGGCCCGCGCGGCGAACCGCTCCAGGAAGGCGTCCGCGATCGACTCATGGACGTACAGCCGCTCGATGGAGACGCAGAGCTGGCCCGCGGAGGAGAAGCAGGCGCGGATCGCGCCCGCCGCGGCCTTGTCGACGTCGGCGTCCGCGAGGACCAGCATGGCGTTCTTGCCGCCGAGTTCGAGGGAGACGCCGACCAGGCGGGCGGCGGCGCGTTCGGCGACCTCGCGGCCGGTGCGGGTGGAGCCGGTGAAGGAGACGTAGTCCGCGTGGGTGACGACCTCAGGTCCTACGACCGGGCCCTCGCCTAGCACGACCTGGAACAGCTCGGCGGGCAGCCCGGCCTCGATCAGCAGGTCACGGGCCCACAGCGCGGTCAGACAGGTATCCGTGTCCGGCTTCATCACCACCGCGTTGCCCGCGACGAACGCCGGCAGCGCGTCGCCGACACTCAGCTCCAGGGGGTAGTTCCAGGGGGCGATCTGACCGATGACCCCGCGCGGGTGGCGCAGTTCGGTGACATGGGTGAGCGTGGGCACCGCGCCCGCGTGCCGCCTGGGCCGCAGATAGGCGGCGGCCCGGCGGCCGTAGTGGCGGGCCGCGACCGCGACGGCCTGCACCTCCTCATGGGCGTGCAGCCGCGCCTTGCCGGTCTCCAGCTGGATCAGGTCCAGTACCTCGGCCTGCCGCGCCAGCACCAGATCGTGGAAGCGCAGCAGTACGGCGGCCCGCCGTCGCACCGGGGTCCGCGCCCACACGGCCTGCGCGGCCCGCGCCACCTCGAACGCCCGCGCCACGTCCTCGGGCGTCGACTCGGGCAGATCGGCCAGCTTCTCGCCGGTGAAGGGAGTGTGGCTCGCGGTCCGGCCGGAACCGCCCACCCCCTTGGTGAGCTGGGCGATCAGCTCCGGTGTGACCACGTCGGCAGCGGTCCGCACACCAGCCGGGGCGGGGGCGACCGGATTCGTACCGCCACCCGCCCCACCACCCGCCCCGCCATCTACCCCTTTATCCGAACTGGCGTTCGTAGCGATGGGGGCCGTGGTGTCCACGGGGCCGGTGGCCGTCTCAGAACCCTGCGCATCGGTCATGAGCCGCAGGGTATGCCGCGCCGGAGGCTTTGTGTACCCGCCGGTAATGGAGAGGCGCAGACCGCGCCGACCGGATCCTGCCCGAGGCTCAGCCCCCCGCGCCCAGCTCCAGCCGGTCCCGCGCCTCCTTGAACACCGTCGTGCCCCGCTGCTCCTCCGCCGTCCCCTTCGGCATGTCCACCCGCAGCTCATACATCCGGCCGTCCCCGGTGAGGATCATCAGCTCCATCACCCGGGTGGTGAACCCCTCGGAGGTGTACGTGGTGTCCGCGATCACCGCGTCACTGCCCTGGAAACTGGTCTCGGTGTACTGGGTGCGCGCCTGCGGGTCGTACCCCGCCCAGATCGCGTGCGCGTCCTTCGCCTGCCCCATGGCGTCCCGAGGCGCCCGGTCCCACTGCGTGAGGCGTACGTCCACGGAGCCGGACGCGTAGACCACCAGCCGAGGCTGATCGTCCGGCCCGCCCTGCCGCGCCAGCTCCTCGTACTCCACCGGGAGCGCCAGTACGGCGTCCATGTCGCTCTCGGGATGGAGTACCCAGGTCTCGATGGCGGACGCCGACGGCGACGCGGCCCCCTCGGGCGCCCCCGTCAGCCCGGCCGTCGCCCCGGGCGTCAGTTCGGCGACCGCCGTCTCCCCCTCCCCGCCCTCCGTCCCGCCGAGGGCCGTCGTCCCGGCCCATATCCCACCGCCGAGGAGCGCTCCCACGAGGGCGAGGGTGACGGGGTGACGGAAAGCGGGAAGGCGGCGCGGAGGCAGGACGGGGGGTACGGCGGGAGGTACGACGTCCGCCGGGCCCCCCGGGTCCGCCTGAGGTATCCCCCCGTCCACGACACCCACACCCTCCGCCCCGGCCACCCCTCCCGAGCCACCGGTCCCGCCCCCCAACCGAACCGTCCCCGCATCGTCCCCGAACTCCCTCAACCCATCCGTCTCCTGAGCGACCCCCGCCTCCCCACCGGACCGGAAGGGCACCGGCCACTCCTCCACCACCGTCTCCAGCGCAGCCGCCGTCTGTGCGGGCCCCGGCCGGCCGTCGGGGTCCTTCACCAGCAGCCCCACGATCAGCGGCCCCAGTGGTCCGGCCCGTTTCGGCTCGGGCGGATCGGTGGCGAGGATCGCGGCGAGCGTGGACTCCGGCGTCGTACGCCGGAAGGGGGAGGCGCCCTCGACGGCCGCGTACAGGAGCACGCCGAGCGACCACAGGTCGGAGGCGGGTCCGGCACCGCGTCCGGACATCCGCTCCGGCGCGACGAACTCCAGCGAGCCCACGAACTCCCCGCTCACCGTGAGCGATTCCTCGCCCTGGACGTGGGCGACACCGAAGTCCGTGAGGACGACCCGGCCGTGCGCGCCGAGCAGCACATTGGCCGGTTTCACATCGCGGTGCACGATCCCGACGGCGTGCGCGGCGCGCAGTGCGCCGAGGACGGCGAGGCCGATCCGGGCGGACTCGACCGGCGACAGGGCGCCCCGGCGCAGCCGCTCGTGCAGGGACTCGCCGCGGACCAGTTCCATGACGATCCAGGGGATCCCGTCGTCGACGACCACGTCGTGGATGGTGACCGCGCAGGGATGGTCGACGCGGGCGGCGGCGCGTGCCTCCCGGTGCAGCCGGTGCGCGGCCCGCTGATGCGCCTCGTCCTCTGGGGCGCCGGGCAGATGCGGCTGCTTGACGGCGACCTCTCGGTCGACCAGCTCGTCGTGCGCCCGCCACACGGCACCCATACCACCCGAACCGATCCGCTCGACCAGCCGGTAACGCCCGCCGACCAACCGCCCACCGACCGACGGCCCACCGACCAACCGTCCGTCGACCAACCGCCCGTCGACCAACCGCCCACCCGTGGCCGTCCGTTCACCGCTGGGCCGTCCGTCGGGGTCGGGCCGGTGCGCACCGCCGTCACTCATGCCCCATGCCTACCGCGCCGAGCGCCTCGCTGTCGACGCGGCATCAGTGCCGCGCGGCGACTCACAGCTTGTCGACGTCCAGGTTCGCGATCGCGGTCCGCGCCACGTCCCGGCCCCGCTCGGTGAAGTCACCCTGGCCCGGGTAGCCGACGGTCAGTTTGTACATGTCCCCGCCGGACGTCTTGAAGTAGAAGATCCGCAGCTCACGGGGGCGCGGATTCTGCATGTCGGTGGTCGTGTACGTCACCGTGTTCTCGGCGGCCTTCTTCCCCTCGTACGACACCTCCGGCTT
The DNA here is from genome assembly GCF_042790455.1 of Streptomyces sp. NPDC056734. Taxonomy (NCBI): domain Bacteria; kingdom Bacillati; phylum Actinomycetota; class Actinomycetes; order Kitasatosporales; family Streptomycetaceae; genus Streptomyces; species Streptomyces sp. NPDC056734. The sequence goes on along the minus strand of NZ_JBHTZD010000017.1, from coordinate 224,669 downwards.
GGGCGCGGTCCCCGGCGCCTCCGGCATGCTCAGCTCGTACGAACCGCTCTCCTTGAAGGTCGCGTTGTCGTCGTACATCTCCGCCGACGCGGAGTCGGCGATGTCCTCGGTGGTGTCCTCGGCCTTCTTCTCCAGGGTCAGCCCGATCCAGACGGCCCCGCTCGCGTCGGCGTACGTCACCCAGTGCGTCTCGTCGTCCTTCTCGGGCACACTGCGCTTGTAGTCCTCCGGTACCGCGAGGGTTACGCCGAGCGCCTGCTCCTGCCGGGTCTTCCAGCCGTCCGGCAGCGGCCCGGCGAACGGATCGGCGATCACGACGTACGACGTCACCGCCGCCGCGACCACCACCGCCCCCAGCCCGATCCAGGCCACCCGCCCGAACCGCGGGCCCCGGCGGGCCGGTTCGGCGACGGTGACGATCTGCGTGGGCACGGGCGGGGCCGGCGGGTTGGCGGCCGCCTCCAGCAGGGCGCGCACCCGCGCGGCGTCCGGGCGGCGGGCCGGGTCCTTCTGGAGGAGGCCGTTGATGGCGTCGGCGAGCGGTCCGGCGGCCACGGTGGGCGGGGCGGGGGCCGCGTTGAGGACGGACTGGAGGGTGGCGGGCGTGTTGCTGCGGCGGAACGGCGACACGCCCTCCGTCGCCGCGTACAGCACCACCCCCAGCGACCACAGATCGCTCGCCGGTCCCGGCCGCTGGCCCAGCACCCGCTCCGGCGCGATGTACTCGGGCGAGCCCACGAACCCGCCCGTGTCGGTCAGATTCGTCTCGCCCTCGATCTGCGCGATCCCGAAGTCCGTGAGGACCACCCGGTCGTGCCGGCCGAGCAGGACATTGTCCGGTTTGACGTCCCGGTGCAGGATCCCGGCGGCATGCGCGGCCTCCAGCGCGCCAAGCACCTCCAGGCCGACCCGGGCGGCCTCGCGCACGCCCAGGGTGCCCTCCTGGAGGGCATGCCCGAGGGAACGTCCCTGCACCAGCTCCATGACGATCCAGGGCCGCCCGTCCACGACGGCCACATCATGCACGTTCACCACGGCCGGATGGTCGAGCCGGGCCGCCGCCCGCGCCTCGCGCCGCATCCGCTCGTAGGCGTTCTCCCGTTCACGCTCGGGAAGATGGTCCGGGACGCGGGGCTCCTTCACCGCGACCTCACGGTCCACGGTCTCGTCCTTGGCCCGCCACACCGTCCCCATACCGCCGTGCCCGAGCTTGGACAGCAGCCGGTACCGCTCGGCGATCAGCCGCCCGGCGCCGGGATCATGAGCCGCCTGCTGGGGCACCGCCCGCTGCGCGGCGGGCGACTGCTCGGCGGGGTGCGGCTGCGCGGACTGCTCGTGCGAGGACTGGGCATGCGGGGGCACGGCATGCGGGGGGCCCGCGTGCGCGGGCGTCGCGTAGGGGTTGCCGGGGTGCGGGACCGGCACCTGCGGGTTCGGCGCCTGCGGGTTCGGCGCCTGCTGGTTCGGCAGCTGTGGGTTCGGCAGCTGGCCCGGCGGCTGCGGCGGTTGCAGTTCGAAACTCGTCGGTTCATCGGCCCCATGGCGGGCTCCCCCGTTGTTACTCATGGGCCCATCCATATCGCGCCGAACGCCCCCGTTTCCACCTCGAAACCGGGGCCGTGCCACACCCGTGACGCGGGCCGCGACTTATCTCCCATTTATGGCGGTGCTTCTGGGGTTATGTCGGGAGTACGTCACGACGCCTCACGGAACGGCCGTCGGAACGGCGGAAACGGTCACCGAGGGACTGACGGCAGGACTGACGGCCCAGGACTGACGGCCGCACTCACGGGAGGACTCACCGGCCTGCTCACCGACGCACCGACCGACGCGCTCACCGTTGCGCTGACCGACGAACTCACCGACGCACTCACCGACGCACTGACCGTCGCACTCACCGACATACTCGGTGGCCCCCCGCCCGGCCGCTCGTCCCCGCCCCCCTCCCCCTCGTCGTCGTCCGCCAGCAGTACCGCCGACACGCCCGCCCCGGTCAGCGCGGCCACCAGCAGCGCGGCCGCGAGCAGCCCCCGGCGCCGGGACAGCACCCGGTCCATCCGCCGCCGTTCGGTACGGCCCGTGTCCAGGAAGGCCCGCAGCATCCGTTCCGCCCCGACCGCGTCCAGCCGCCGTTCCGGATCGCGCTCCAGCAGCCGCCGTACGACCGGCAGCAGCGGCCTCGCCTGTGCCGGCAGCCGGATCTGGGCGGAGACCACGGCGTTGAGCGTGCCGCCCACCGAGGCACGCTGGAAGGGCGACTCACCACTCACCGCCGCGCACAGCAGCGCGCCCAGCGACCACAGGTCGGAGGCCGGTCCGGTGCCCGTGCCCGACATCCGCTCCGGCGCGGTGTACTCCGGCGACCCCACGAACGTGCCGCTCTCGGTGAGCGTGGACGCGCCGGACACCCGCGCCACCCCGAAGTCGGTGAGCACGACCCGCCCGGTGCCGGCCTCGATGAGCACATTGGCGGGCTTGAGGTCGCGGTGCAGGACGCCCGCCGCGTGCGCGGTACCGAGCGCGCCGAGCAGCGCGACCCCGATCCGGGCGGCCTCGCGCGGCTCGACGGGACCGTCCGCGGCGAGCCGGTCGGCGAGCGACCCGCCGTCGATCAGCTCCATGACGAGATAGGGCCGCTCCTCGTGCGCCACCACGTCATGGACGACGATCAGATGCGGGTGGTGCAGCCGGGCGACGGTACGGGCCTCGCGCAGGATCCGCTCGCGCTGCACCCGGGCCCGGTCGGGCGAGAGGGAGGGATCGACGTCGAGTTCCTTGACCGCGACCCGGCGGCCGAGCAGTTCGTCGGTGGCCCGCCAGACCACCCCCATACCGCCCCGTCCGAGGAGCGCCTCCAGCCGGTAGCGGCCCGCGATGACACGACCATCCGCGCGCTCGGTCCCCATGCGCCCCATCATGCCCGACCCGGAGCCACCCCTTCCGGCCCCTGAGCGCGCAGGTGGCCGACAACCGACGCCGCTCCCGGCACCCCATCCGGCGACCGGCGGGACAACTCCCGCGAGGCACCAGGAGATCACCGTACGAAACCCGTTCGCCCGATACGACCGAATCCCGCCCACGCCGACGGCCCAATCCACCATCCGGTACGTACCGCTGCCGCTCTCTCGAACGACCGTCGGCCGGCCGACTCAGCCGGACGATTCGGCTCCCGGCTCGCTCCAGCTGCGCAGCACCGCCTCGAACTCCTCGACGGCCGTCTCCCACTCCTCCGCGGGCGCCGCCATGTAGAGCGCGTACTCGACGCCGTCCCGGGAGAGATTCATCTGGTCCACCGCCCGGTACGGCCCCGGGAACGCGGTGTCCTTGGCCAGCGCCGTCCAGCTGTACTCCCAGCGGGCGCCGGAGCGGTCCCGGTAGATGTTCCGCTCCAGCGAGGTCTGCTGATAGTCCACCAGCCGGTCCCCGAGCTGCTGATCGAGGTCGAGCAGATGCGCGTACGGATCGGCGTAGTCGGGTGAGCTGTCGACGGCTATACGCAGGAAGTGCCGCCCGCTGTCGGGGGTGTAGTCGACCTGCTGGATGTCACCGGAGACGCTCGGCTCCTGCCGCTCCCAGCCCTCGGGCAGCGAGAGCCCGAAGCCCAGCGGATCCGTGACCGACACCCACCCCTCCGGCACGACCGCCCCCTGATCGACCGGCTCGTCCTGGCCGTCCTGACCGTCCTGGCCCTGCGACGGCGTCGGCTCGGACTCCGGCTCCGACTCCGGCTGTGACTCGGGGGACGGGGAGTTCTGCTGCTGCCCCTGCGGGCTGCCCTCGCCCCCGTACCGCTGCTCCAGCACCACCGCCGTACCCCCGCCGACCAGCGCGGCCACCGCGACCACCAGCGCGAGCGTGCGCAACCGCCGCTGCCGCCGCGGCGGACGGGCCGGACCGGACGGAGCGACCGGGCCGGACGAACCGGACGGACCGGCGGGGCCGCCCGGAAGACCCATGGGACCCGGACCGCCACCGCCGGGCGGATGCGGGCCGACGGCGGTCGGCCCGGTCACCGGCGGATACGGAGCCGACGCGTACGGGGTCGGCGGATACGGAGCCGACGCGTATGGGGTCGGCCGATACGGGGTCGATGAATGCGGGGTCGATGGATACGGGGTCGGCGGCTGGGCCGGCGTCCCGGACCCCGTCGCCCCTCCCGCCCCGCCCGCCCCTCCCGCACCGGCGGAATGCGATCCGGAATGCGATGGGGCGGGCGCGAACGAGGTGGGCACATACGCCTGTGCCGCCCGGGGCCGTCGCCCCTCCGCCGCCTCCGCGAGGAGCTGCTCGGTCTCGGCGATGCCGGGGCGGGCGGCCGGGTCCTTGCGCAGCAGCGCGGTGATGACGGGCGCGAGCGCCCCGGCGTGCGTCGGGGGTTCGGGCTCCTCCTCGACCACCGCCTGCATGGTGCCCAGCGGTGACGTGCGGCGGAACGGCGACAGCCCCTCCACCGCCGCGTACAGCGTCGCCCCGAGCGCCCACAGATCGGCGGCCGGCCCTGGATCGTGGCCGCGCACCCGCTCCGGGGCCAGATAGTCGACGGAACCGACCACCTCACCGGTCCGCGTGATGGTGCTGTCGCCCTCTATCTGCGCTATCCCGAAGTCCGTGAGCAGCACCCGGCCGTCGCGCGCGAGCAGGACGTTGCCCGGCTTCACATCGCGGTGCAGCACCCCGGCGGTGTGCGCGGCGCGCAGGGCCCGCAGCACCCACAGCCCGATCCGGGCCGCCTCGGCGGGCTCGATCCGGCTGTTCTCCTTCACCGCGTCGGCGAGCGAATACCCCTCGACCAGCTCCATCACGATCCATGGCCGGCCGTCGTGTTCGAGTACGTCATGGACGGTGACGACGGCCGAGTGGTTGATCCGCGCCGCCGCCCGCGCCTCGGCCCGGGTGCGCGCCAGCAGCACCGACTGGTCGCTGTCGGAGGCGTAGAGCGCGGCGGTCAGCTCCTTGATGGCGACGGCCCGGTTCAGGACTTCGTCATGGGCGCGCCAGACCCGTCCCATGCCTCCGCTGCCGATGGCTTCGGTCAGCCGGTAGCGGTCCCCCAGGCGCAGGCCCTGCATCTGATTCACGTTCCCCCGCAATGCTCTTGACAGGGTCAGCGTAAAGACCGCCCCGCGCTCGGGGAACCTATGGGTGGCCTCGGAGACCGCACTGTGACGGTTGTCGCTTTACGTGACAGAAATGAACCAAGCCCGCGAGCGCCCGTCTAGGCCCCGATCCGACCGTGGACCAGCCCTCCCCGAGCAGGCGTTCACCCCCCTGCTGGCCCCCTGCCGACCCCCTGCCAGCCCCTGCCGGCTCCTGTCAGTCCGTCACCTGATACGTCTCCGCCGCCTGCTCGTAGAGCCGGGTCACCTCGTCCCGCTCGGCCTCCGGGCCGCGCAACTGCACCACGTGATATCGGCCGTCGACCAGGATCGCGAGATTGCGTACGAACAGTTCGCGCCCGTCGTCGCCGGTCCAGGTGAACTGTCCCTCGGCCATCATCTGTCCGCCCACCTCGATGGACTTCAGCCCGGTGGAGGTGGCCCAGCTGGAGTCGCGGTACGGCTGGAGCTCCGCCTCACGCTCGCGCTGGTACTCCATCGGATCCGTGCCGAACTCGTCCGCCGAGTCCCGCCCAGGCACCAGGATCAGCTCGAAGGAGCCCTGCGAGTAGACCACTTGCCCGCGCCCGTTCTCCGCCGTCCGGTCCCAGCCGTTGGCGACGGCCACCTGGAAGCCCTCGGGGTCATCGCGCAGCGTGAACCCGTCGGCAACCTCCGGACCGGCGGTCTGCGTCTCCGCCGACCCCGTCGACCCGTCCGACCCGCCTGCCGATCCGTCGCCGCTCTCCTCCCCGCCGGGTGACGTCTGGTCGGGCCGGGGTTCACTGCTGGCGTCCGGCGCTCCGGACTCCTCGCTGACCCCGCCGGCCGCCCCGGTCCGGTCGGTGCCGCTGGCCCCGCTCGTCCCGTCCTCACCGGCCTTCGGCATGAACAGCGCCGCGTACGTGATCGCCCCCGCCATCGCCAGCAGCACCAGGACGAGCAGGGTGCGGCCGAGCTTGCGCGGCGCGCGCTTCTCCTGCCGCGCCCGCTTGTGCCGCCCGTGCGTCGCGGGGAGCCCGGCCTTGCGCCTGCGCACCAGCTCGCCCCGGCGGCGCACCACCGGCAGCCGGCTGGTGTCGGCGGGCGGCGCCGCCACCACATGCACCCCGGCCTCCGGTTCGGGCGCCGAGCGCACCAGCGAACGCAGCCAGCCCCGCAGCTCCTCGAAGTCGATGCGCTCGGTGGGGTCCTGACGCAGCAGCGACTCCACCACCGGCCGCAGCGGCCCGCACTCCTCGGCGAAGGCGGGCGGCTCCCCGCACACCATCTGCACCAGCTCGGCCGTCGACTCCTCCGGATACGGAGCATGCCCCTGTACGGCGCGGAAGAGCAGCGCCCCGAGCGCCCACAGGTCGGTCGCGGGACCGATCGGCGCCGCCAGCTGCCAGTTCTCGTGCACCGGCCCGGCCTGCTCCGGCGCCCAGCGCTCGGTCACCGGCCCGACGACCGCCATCCGCGCCTGCCGCGCCCGCTCGGCGGCCAGCGCCGTGGCCGGCCCCCGCCGAACGACCGGCCGCCCTGCGGCCACCTCGTCCCACCGCGCGGACCCCCCGGCCACCGAGCCGACCTCGGCGGGCCCCGCCTGCGCCGGAACACCCACCCCCGGCACCCCGGCCACGCCTGCCCCCGGGAGTCCTGTCCCCGGGACTCCAGCGCCTGGACCTCCAGCGCCTGGACCTCCGGCGCCGTGGATTCCCGCCCCCTGACGCCCCAGCGCCTGCCCTCCCGGGATCGCGGGCGGCAGCACGGCGGCGGCTCCGGCCCCTTGCCCGGCCTGCCCGACCTGTTCGATCTGCTCGACCTGCCGACCGGCACTCCGCACCCCATAGGGGTCCGCTATCTGCCCGTGCGGCCCCGGCGGCTCCCCGCTATCGGGCGCCGGACCGGCACCGGGCAGTGCCGCGCGCCCGTTCTGCTGCGTCTCCTGCACCCGGGCCGCCGCCCGCGCACCCGCGCGGTACGCGGCGATCGCCCCGGCCCGCGCCGCTCTGATGTCCCCGCCGCTCTCCACCGCCTGCCGGACGGGCGCCGCCGGACCCCCGGCACTCGCCCCCCGGTCGGCCCCGGCCACCGGCAGCCCACCGGCCGCCCGCGCCTCGATCGCGGCCCGCCGCGCGGCCTCGGGATCACTCCCGAAGGACCCGGCAGCCCCCACCGCCCCCGCGTGCCCACCAGGACCACCGGGACCACCAGGACCACCGGGACCACCGAAACCCACGGCCCCACCGGCACCTACATGCCCACCGGCACCCGCACCCACAGGCCCACCCGCGCCCGCAGGTCCACCGGCACCCACCTGCCCAAACTGCGCCCCACCACCGGGACCACCCCCACCCACACGACCAGAAGCCCCACCAGAGGCTCCCTCACGCCCACCGGCCCCACCGAGCGCACCGGCACCCCCGGATCCACCAAGCCCCGCCCCCGGCCCCCCACCGGCCCTCGCCCCACCCCCGACGACGCCGCCGGCATCCCCCTCCGAAGGCGGCACCGGGTCGTACCCGCACAGCGCCTCCTCCGCCGCGCCGACCGCGAGCCCGGTCAGCATGACCCGGCCGTCGTCGCAGATCAGGACCGTGCGTGCGGTGATGTTGCGGTGCACCCAGCCATGGGCGTGCAGCACCCGCAGGGCGGTGAGGACGTCGGAGGCGACCTCCGCCGCGCGATAGGGCGTCAGCGGCTGCTCGGCGAGCAGGGCCGCGAGCGGCCGGGCCGGTACCAGTTCACTGACGATCCACAGCGAACCGCCCTCGGCGAACACGTCGAAGACCTGGTCCAGCCGGGCATGGTCAGGGATCCGCGCCGCCGCCTGTGCCGCCTCGACGGCCCGCCGCACGGCCGGATCGGCTGGCCGGCGCGTACTCGCGCTCCGGGCCGGTGGTCTGCGCCCCACCTGGCTGCGGGCGGTGAACCCCTCGGGCAGCCCCTGGTCGTCGAGCACCTCCGCCTCGACCACCTCCGGCAACGGCACCTGCCGTACCAGGACTTCCTGCCCGCTGTAGGTGTCGAAGGCCCGGCTCTCGGCGAGTTCGTACTCGTCGGAAGGCGGCAGCGGCAGGCGGTAGCGGTCGGCGAGCACCCGCCCCGCGTAGTCGTCCACGTTGCCTCCCCCGGCCGTCCGGGTTGGTCAATTCCGTTCGTCAGGCGTCCCGTTCCGGATGCGTACGGTTCGCAAGCACTCACGATACGTGCCAGAGGCAATACGCATTGAGGGGATGGGACATCTCATCGTCCCTACCCGTTTTCCGCCCCCAGTCCGCGCCCGCTCACGGCTTGGGTTCGAAGGACTCCGTCAGCGTGCTCCACGTGTCGGCGCGCTCGGGATCGCCCCAGTTCGCCGCCTTCGCCGTGTACATCAGGGCGTAGCCCTGATCGTCGTCCACGACGAACCCCCGGTCGACCGAGCGGTACTGCGTGCCGCTCTCCACATAGGTGAACTCCCAGTCGGCCGTGTTCCAGCCCCGGTAGTCCACCGCGGCTATTCGGATCCGCTCGTACTGCGCGCGGGACATCGAGCGTTCCTGGTTCTCCCAGTCCGCCACCGGGTCGTCCTTGGGTGTGGTCGTCCAGCCGACCAGCAGCTTCTGGCCGTCGGGGCCGGTGAAGCGGTCCCCGGCGCTGTCCGAGGACTCGTACTTCCAGCCCTCGGGCAGCCCCACCGAGTAGCCCTGCTGCCCCTCGTACGTCGACGCCACTCCGCTGACCGCGGACGAGTCGCCCCCGTCCTCGCCCGCGTCGTCGGAGGCGTCGTCCGACTGCTCCTCGTCATCCGGCTGAGCGGCGCCCGTGTCCGGCGTGCCGCCCTGGGCCGCGGGGTCGGTGGCCGCTCCGTCCGTGCCCGTGCCGCCGCCTTCCTCGGAGCGGGTGTCGGCGCTCGCCGTCGCGCTGGGCGTGGCCGGGGTGCCACCGTCGGACTGCGCGTCCGATGCGTCGTCCCCGGAGAACATGATGCTCAGCACCACTCCGAGCGCCGCCAGCAGCACCACCACGGCGATGATCAGCAGCGTCCGCCTGGGCACCACGTCGGTCAGCGACGCCCTCGGCGCCGTGCGCGCGGGCAGATCCGGCGGCGGCACCACGGGCCACCCGGACGCACTGCGCCCCGGCGCCGTGCCGTTCGCCCCCGCCCCACCGGCGGACGAGGATCCACCCCCGGCCGCCGAGCCACCGCCCGAAGCGGACCCCGCAACCGACCCGGCCCCCGCCGCCCCGGCCTTACCGGCGGAGCCACCCGAGCCACCGGTACCCCGCGACGCCCCGGCCTCCGCCGGCATCCCGGCCGCCACCGACGCGGCTCCCTTACCGGAGGCCCCGGAGCCCCCGGAGGACACTGGGGACGACGCGGAAGACCCAGAAGACCCGCCGGACCCACCGGAGGCCCCGCCAGAAGCCCCGGAGGCCCCACCGGAAGAACCGCCGACCCCACCCGCCGCCCCGGCGTCCGTACCGCCCCCCGGCGTACGCGTGACCGCCGCCGCACCGGCCGCACCGGCGACGCCCGCCGCCGCTGCCCCGGTGGCGGCCACCGTGCCCTTGCGCCCCGACCGCAGCGCCCCGCGCAGCCGCCCGCCCGACTCGCCGCCCGGTCCGGAACCCTGCCCGGCACCGCGTCCGGTGCCCGGACTCGCCTTCTCCGAGCGCCGGTCCGGCTGCGGCGGCAGCTCGATCGCCCGCGTCGCGTCCGCCGGCTCGGCGCCCCCGGACTCCGGCGCGTGGATCACGGCATGCAGCTTGGCCCGCGCGCCCGCGTCGTCGAGCCGCTTCAGGGGGTCCTTGGTGAGCAGGCCCCGGATGACGTCCGCCAGCGGCCCGGCGTTCTTCGGCTCCTCCAGCGGCTCGGTCATCACCGCCGTGAGCGTGGCGATCGCGGAGCCCTTGTCGTAGGGCGGGCCGCCTTCCACGGCCGCGTAGAGGAGTCCGCCCAGCGACCAGAGGTCGGCGGCCGGGCCGGGCTTGTGGCCGCGGGCCCGCTCCGGGGAGATGTAGGAGGGGGCGCCGACGAGCATGCCGGTCGAGGTAATGGACGGGTCGCCCTCGACCTGGGCGATACCGAAGTCGGTCAGCACGACCCGGCCGTCCTCGGCGATCAGTACGTTGGACGGCTTCACATCGCGGTGCAGGATGCCCTCGCGGTGCGCCGAGCGCAGCACGTCCAGGATGGCGAGGCCCACCTCGGCCGCGCGGCGCGGCTCCAGCAGCCCGTCCTCACGGATCGCCTCGGCCAGCGACTTGCCCTCGACCAGCTCCATCACGATCCAGGGACGGTCGTCCTCCTGGACCACGTCGAAGACCGTGACCGCGCTGGTGTTCCGGATCCGCGCGATGGCCTTGGCCTCGCGCAGGGTGCGGGTGATGAGCCGGCGTTTCTCCTCCTCGTCGATGCTGGTCGGGAACCGCAACTCCTTGACCGCGACCGTCCGCCCCAGCGTCTCGTCCTCGGCCCGCCACACCGTCCCCATGCCGCCACGGCCGAGCACGCCTCCCAGCCGGTACCGCCCGGCGAGGAGACGTGCGCTCTGGTCCTGACGGGATGCCCCCGTTCGCTCCGCCTCCGACATGCGTCCCCTCATGCAACCCGCCCTGACAGAGCCTTCATTGTCTCTCACCCGACAAGTGCTCAGCGCCCCGGGTGCCCTTCCCCGGCCTCCGCCGGAGTCCCTCCGTCCCCCATCACCGGAATGCGGCCCGCACTCCGCCCGACACCCGATGAACGAACCGACCCCGAACAGAGATCCCGAACCCCTACACCCGTTCGAGTGACATGACCGACGCCCTCCACGACGAACCGTCAGCCCGCCCCGACCGTCAGAGCGACACGACCGCCGGCACGCCCCGACCATCGGAGCGACACGACCGTCAGCGTGCCGAGCGTGCCGCCCGCCCAGGAGAATGCAGCGCGGCCCCGCCGAGCCGCCCCCGCCAAGGCCCGCCCCCGTCAGAGCGGCACGATGTCCGGCGCCCCCAGCCGCGCCGCGTCCGCCGTCAGGTCGTCCGGCTGGCGCTGGGACTCCCGCTCGGCCTGCACCCGCTTCTCGTAGCGCTCGACCTCGCGCTCGATCTGGCTCTTGTCCCAGCCGAGCACCGGAGCCATCAACTCGGCGGCCTCCCGGGCACTGCGCGTACCCCGGTCGAAGGTCTCGATGGAGATCCGGGTGCGCCGGGTCAGCACGTCGTCCAGATGCCGCGCCCCCTCGTGCGAGGCGGCGTAGACGACCTCGGCGCGCAGATAGTCGTCGGCGGCCTGGAGCGGCTCGCCCAGCGAGGAGTCGGCGGCGATCAGGTCGAGCACCTCCTCGGCCAGCGAGCCGTACCGGTTCAGCAGATGCTCCACGCGCACCACATGGATGCCGGTCCGCGCGGCGATCCGCGCCCGCGCGTTCCACAGCGCCCGGTAGCCCTCCGCGCCCAGCAGCGGGATGTCCTCGGTGACACAGTCGGCGACCCGCATGTCCAGCCCGCGCACCGCCTCGTCCACGGCGTCCTTGGCCATCACCCGGTACGTCGTGTACTTGCCGCCCGCCACCACGACCAGGCCCGGCGCCGGATGGGCCACGGTGTGCTCGCGCGACAGCTTGCTGGTGGCGTCCGACTCACCGGCCAGCAGCGGGCGCAGCCCGGCGTAGACGCCCTCCACGTCGTCGCGGGTCAGCGGCACCGAGAGCACCGAGTTGACGTGCTCCAGCAGATAGTCGATGTCCGCGCTGGAGGCGGCCGGGTGCGCCTTGTCGAGGCTCCAGTCGGTGTCGGTGGTGCCGATGATCCAGTGCCGCCCCCAGGGGATGACGAACAGCACGGACTTCTCCGTACGCAGGATCAGCCCGGTCGTGGAACTGACCCGGTCCTTGGGCACGACGAGGTGGATGCCCTTGGAGGCCCGGACGTGGAACTGCCCGCGCTCGCCCACCATCGCCTGGGTGTCGTCGGTCCACACACCGGTGGCGTTGACGATCTGCTTGGCGTGGATCTCGTACTCCCCGCCCGCTTCGACGTCCTGCACACGCGCGCCCACGACCCGCCCGCCCTCGCGCAGGAAACCCGTCACCCGCGCGCGATTGGCGACCTTCGCGCCGTACGCCGCCGAGGTCCGCACCAGCGTCGCCACGTACCGCGCGTCGTCCATCTGCGCGTCGTAGTACTGCAACGCCCCGACCAGCGCGTCCTTCTTCAAGCAGGGGGCGACCCGAAGGGCGTGACGGCGGGTCAGATGACGGTGGGTGGGCAGCCCGCGCCCATGACCGCGGGCCAGCGACATCGCGTCGTAGAGGGCGACACCCGAGCCCGCGTACAGCCGCTCCCAGCCCTTGTGCTGGAGCGGATAAAGGAACGGCACCGGCTTGACCAGGTGCGGGGCGAGCCGCTCCAGCAGCAGACCGCGCTCCTTGAGGGCCTCGCGCACGAGAGTGAAGTCCAGCATCTCCAGATAGCGCAGCCCGCCGTGGATCAGCTTGCTGGACCTGCTCGATGTGCCCGACGCCCAGTCGCGGGCCTCCACCAGCCCCGTGGACAGTCCTCGGGTGACGGCGTCCAGGGCGGTGCCCGCGCCGACCACCCCGGCGCCCACGACCAGCACATCCAGTTCACGCTCGGCCATTGATGCCAGGGACTCGGCGCGCTGCGCCGGCCCCAGTGTCGCTGTCCTCACCGCTGCCTCCCGCTCGTCGGTCGCGCCGGCCGCACCCGTCGGGCGCTGCCACGGCCGAATCCCCCTGCCCAGATTCTGACCGTCCTGCCCGGCTCCGGCCACCACACACCACCAGCCTGTGGACAACCTGCCCGTCCGCGCAACGCGAGACGGGACGCCCGGCCCGGCGACACAAGGAGGCAATGCCGTATTTCGGTCATATTTACTCCTAGTCTGACATTGCGCTGCCCCGTTCTGTCCACAGGGGTTGCACACCCGCCCCACCCCTGCTAGCCGCTCCACCCCTACTAGCTGCTCCACCCCCGCGCCACACCCGTTCCCCGCACCACCCCTCGAACCGCCCCCGCACCACCCCCGCTCTCTGCCCCGCCAACCGCTTCGGCAACTGGGAAGGACGGCCCACGCCATGCCCGCAGATCTCGCCGTCATCGGACTCGGCGCGCTCGGCCTCCCCCTGGCCCAGGCCGCCGTCGCCGCAGGCATCCCCACCGTCGGCTACCCGACCGGGCCCGAGGCCGGCTCCCTGAGCCCCGCCGACATGCGCCGGATGCTGGCCGACGGCTACCGCCAGGCCCCCGCCCCCGCCGAGCTGGGCCGCGTCCGCTACGCGGTCATCTGCGCGCCCACCCCGCGCGGCCCCGACGGCGACCCCGACCTCGGCCAGGTGGAGAGCGCCGCCCGCACCCTCGCCCCGCGCCTGCGCCCGCACACCACCGTCATCCTGGAGTCCCCGGTCCACCCCGGCACCACCGAGAAGTTCCTCCGCCCCCTCCTCGAAGCCGGCTCCGGCCTGCGCGCGGGCCGCGATTTCCATCTCGCCTACTCCCCCAGCCGCGTCGACCCCGGCAACCGCGACTTCACCCCGGCCAACACCCCCAAGGTCATCGGCGGCCTCACCCCCGCCTGCACCGAGTCCGCCGCCACCTTCTACAGCCGCCTCACCGACAAGGTCGTCCGCGCGCGTGGCCTGCGCGAGGCCGAGACCGTGCAGCTCCTGGAGACCAACTTCCGGCACGTCAACATCGCCCTCGTCAACGAGATGGCCGTGCTCTGCCACGACCTCGGCGTCGACCTGTGGGACGTCGTCCGCTGCGCCGAGACCAAACCCTTCGGCTTCCACGCCTTCCGCCCCGGCCCCGGCGTCGGCGGCCACGCCACCCCCCAGGCCCTCACCGGCCCGGCCGGCCGCGGCCTGCGCATGGTCGAACTGGCCCGGCACGTCAACGAACAGATGCCGCGCTACGTCGTCCAGCGCGCCGCCGCCCTCCTCAATGAGCACGGCAAATCCGCCCGCGGCGCCCGCGTCCTGCTCCTCGGCGTCACCTACAAACCCGACCTCGCCGACCAGCAGGGCACCCCCGCCCACGAGATCGCGATCCGCCTCATGGAACTCGGCGCCGCCGTCAGCTACCACGACCCGCATGTCTCGTCCTGGAACGTCCTGGACCGCCCGGTCCCCCGGGCCGACTCCCTCTACGAGGCCGCCGCCGACGCCGACCTCACGATCCTCCTCCAGCAGCACCGCACGTACGACCTCCAGGGCCTCTCGGTAAAGGCCCAGCTCCTCCTGGACACCCGGGGAGCCACACCCACGGGGGCAGCGCACAGGTTGTGAGCGGGGGGCGCGTGGGGGTGCGGCGCCGCGAGAGCTGGTGGCGTGGGCCGAGTGGTGCCAGTACGGTGGAGACGGCTGAATCACGGGTGTCCGCCCCCAATTCTCATGGGGGCGGCCATCCAGACGCAGGTGGAGCCCACCCCGCAGCGGGTACTGCGGCAGGCTCCGACCGACTAACGGGTGTCCGCCCCTAGTTCTTGTGGGGGCGGCCATCCACACCTTGCACAAAAGATCAAAAGAGGAGCCCACCGCAGAGGCCACTGCGGCAGGCTCCGACCGACTAACGGGTGTCCGCCCCTACGTTCTTTGGGGGCGGCCGCTCATCGGCCATAGATCCGCAAGATCCACCTCCTCCGGAACTTCACCAGCCGAAGCTGAAGACGGTCCCAGCGGGTGGGCTTGCGGTGACGTCCCATGGGCACGCCCCCTTCCATGACGCCACCCATAGGCCCGGTAGGCGGCTCACTTGGAATTCGGGCCGGGCCCCGAGGGCCGGGGTCCGGAACGCTCTCCTTGGAAGGGGGCGTCCCAGAGAACTGGGGCGCCGGACACGGACGTTACCGCCCCGCTTCGCCCATTCAGCCCACATCCACCCCGAACGCAACCGTGCGCCCCCACCTCGCACAACACGCCCCCACCAGCGCGTTCAGGCACGCGAAAGGGGCCCGGCCACCCCCCAGGGCAACCGGACCCCTCCGCTCAAGCCGACAGCCAATAACCGACAGCCGACAGCCGAGCGAATCAGTCAGGGCGCGGCGTCACCGCTTGTGCTGCGAGTCCGCCACCGTGACCTCCACCCGCTGGAACTCCTTCAGCTCGCTGTACCCGGTGGTGGCCATCGCCCGCTTCAGCGCGCCGAAGAAGTTCATCGAGCCGTCGGGGATGTGCGACGGGCCGGTGAGGATCTCCTCGATCGTGCCGACCGTGCCCAGGTCGACCTTCTTGCCTCGCGGCAGCTCCTCGTTGACGGCCTCCATGCCCCAGTGGTGGCCCTTGCCCGGCGCGTCGGTGGCGCGGGCGAGCGGGGAGCCCATCATCACCGCGTCGGCGCCGCAGGCGATCGCCTTGGACAGGTCACCGGACCAGCCGACACCGCCGTCCGCGATCACATGCGCGTACCGGCCACCCGACTCGTCCATGTAGTCACGGCGGGCGGCGGCGACATCCGCCACCGCCGTGGCCATCGGGACCTGGATGCCGAGCACATTGCGCGTGGTGTGGGCGGCGCCCCCGCCGAAGCCGACCAGGACACCCGCCGCGCCCGTGCGCATCAGATGCAGGGCGGCGGTGTACGTGGCGCAGCCGCCGACGATCACCGGGACATCGAGTTCGTAGATGAACTGCTTCAGGTTCAGCGGCTCGTGCGAGGACGAGACATGCTCCGCCGAGACCGTCGTACCGCGGATGACGAACAGGTCCACGCCCGCGTCCACCACGGCCTTGGAGAACTGGGCCGTGCGCTGCGGGGAGAGCGCGGCGGCGGTGACCACACCGGCGTCGCGCACCTCCTTGATGCGGGCGCCGATCAGCTCTTCCTTGATGGGCGCGGCGTAGATCTCCTGGATGCGGCGGGTGGCGGACCCGGCGGGCAGCGCGGCGATCTCGTCGAGCAGCGGCTGCGGGTCCTCGTAGCGGGTCCACAGCCCTTCGAGGTTGAGGACGCCGACGCCGCCCAGCTCGCCGATGCGGATCGCGGTGGCCGGGGAGACGACCGAGTCCATGGGGGCGGCCAGGAAGGGCAGCTCGAAGCGGTAGGCGTCGATCTGCCAGGCGATCGAGACCTCCTTCGGGTCGCGCGTACGGCGGCTGGGGACGACGGCGATGTCGTCGAAGGCGTATGCCCGGCGCCCGCGCTTGCCGCGCCCGATCTCGATCTCAGTCACGTGTGTGGCCTCTCCCTTTGCGTTCAGCGCCTTCCAGTATCACCGACCGGCACGGCGAGGGCGGCTCCGGAGTCTCCGGAGCCGCCCTCGGCACGCCGTGCGGACTACTTGCCCCGGCTGTAGTTCGGCGCCTCGACCGTCATCTGGATGTCGTGCGGGTGGCTCTCCTTGAGGCCCGCGGAGGTGATCCGGACGAACCGGCCCCCCTCCTGGAGGTCGGGCACGGTCCGGCCGCCGACGTAGAACATCGACTGGCGCAGCCCGCCGACCAGCTGGTGGACCACGGAGGCGAGCGGGCCGCGGTAGGGCACCTGGCCCTCGATGCCCTCGGGGACCAGCTGCTCGTCGGAGGCGACGCCCTCCTGGAAGTAGCGGTCCTTGGAGAAGGACTTGCGCTCGCCGCGGGTCTGCATGGCGCCCAGCGAACCCATGCCGCGGTACGACTTGAACTGCTTGCCGTTGATGAACAGCAGCTCGCCCGGCGACTCCTCGCAGCCCGCGAGCAGCGAGCCCAGCATGACCGTGTCGGCGCCCGCGACCAGGGCCTTCGCGATGTCGCCGGAGTACTGGAGGCCGCCGTCGCCGATCACCGGGACGCCGGCCGCCTTGGCGGCGAGGGCCGCCTCGTAGATGGCGGTGACCTGCGGGACGCCGACGCCGGCGACCACGCGGGTCGTACAGATCGAGCCGGGGCCCACGCCCACCTTGATGCCGTCCACCCCGGAGTCGATCAGGGCCTGGGCGCCGTCGCGGGTGGCGACATTGCCGCCGATGACGTCGATGCCGGAGGAACTGGAGGAGTTGGACTTGATCTTGGCGACCATGTCGCCGACCAGCCGGGAGTGGCCGTGGGCGGTGTCCACGACGATGAAGTCGGCGCCCGCCTCGATCAGTGCCTGGGCCCGCTCGAAGGAGTCACCGGCGACGCCGACCGCGGCGCCGACCAGCAGCCGCCCCTCGGCGTCCTTCGCGGCGTTGGGGTACTTCTCGGCCTTGACGAAGTCCTTGACCGTGATCAGGCCCTTGAGGACACCACCGGCGTCCACCAGCGGCAGCTTCTCGATCTTGTGGCGGCGCAGCAGCTCCATGGCCTCCACGCCGGAGATGCCCACCTTGCCGGTGACCAGCGGCATGGGCGTCATGACCTCGCGCACCCGGCGGGTGCGCTCGGTCTCGAAGGCCATGTCGCGGTTGGTGACGATGCCCAGCAGCTTCTTGTCACCGTCGGTGACCGGGACGCCGCTGATGCGGAACTTGGCGCACAGGGCGTCGGCCTCGGCGAGCGTGGCGTCCGGGTGGATGGTGATCGGGTCGGTCACCATGCCGGACTCGGACCGCTTGACCAGGTCGACCTGGTTGGCCTGGTCCTCGATGGACAGATTGCGGTGCAGAACGCCGACGCCGCCCTGGCGGGCCATCGCGATCGCCATGCGCGATTCGGTGACCTTGTCCATGGCGGCGGACAGCAGCGGGATGTTGACCCGCACGTTCTTGGAGACGTACGAGGCGGTGTCGATCTCGTCGGGAGCCATGTCCGACGGGCCCGGCAGCAGCAGCACGTCGTCGTAGGTCAGCCCGAGTGTCGCGAATTTCCCGGGCACTCCGTCGACGTTGGCAGTCATGACACCTTCCCCATATGGCCTTGCTCGGTGCGGATGTCCATGCTAACGGGAAGCGGAGGCACCTCATTCCACGGTTCAGCGGGCCGAACGGCTTCGTATGTTCGTACGGAAGACAGGGCAGCCCAGGTACAGAACGGCTGCCCAGTGGCCTTGGGGAACCAGGCCGCCTACTGCTCGGCGAGCGCCCGCAGTCTGCTCAGCGCCCGGTGCTGGGCCACCCGGACCGCGCCCGGTGACATTCCCAACATCTGGCCCGTCTCCTCCGCGGTCAGGCCCACGGCGATCCGCAGCAGCAGCAGCTCGCGCTGGTTCTCGGGAAGGTTGGCCAGCAGCTTCTTGGCCCATTCGGCGTCGCTGCTGAGCAGGGCGCGCTCCTCGGGGCCGAGGGAGTCGTCGGGCCGCTCGGGCATCTCGTCGGACGGGACGGCCGTGGAGCCGGGGTGACGCATCGCGGCGCGCTGGAGGTCGGCGACCTTGTGCGCGGCGATGGCGAAGACGAACGCCTCGAAGGGGCGGCCCGTGTCGCGGTAGCGCGGCAGGGCGAGCAGGACGGCGACGCAGACCTCCTGCGCCAGATCCTCGACGAAGTGCCGCGCGTCGCCCGGTAGCCGGGACAGCCGGGTGCGGCAGTAGCGCAGCGCGAGGGGGTGGACATGGGCGAGCAGGTCGTGTGTGGCCTGCTCGTCCCCGTCGACGGCACGATGGACGAGCGCACCGATCGCCCCATGGGCAGTGCCCGCCTCGTCGTCGCGCATCGGACCATGGTGCCTTGGCGCTGTCGCCTCCATGGCACCGCCTTGGGGGTTGTGCACCGAAGCGTTATGAGCAGGTGCGCCGGAACTCATCCCCTGCGCCCTCCCCTTCCGCTCGACCGACTCGTCCGCGAGGAACTCCACACCTCAAGGATGCGGCATCCGCGGCGAAACGAGCAGCGGGCGTCCGCAGGACCGCCGAACCGCCCCCGTCCGCCACCCGGCAGACGGGGCTCTCACGACGTTCACGGTCCGGGCGGCGACGCGCGCGCTCCCTCGACCGGCGGGCGCCCGGCAGGCCCCTGTACTGCGGGCCTGCACCAGACAGCGGGTCCACGGGCCCTTGGTGAGGGCCCGGGCCGACCGGGCCTAGCGGACCAGCCCCCACCGGAATCCGAGCGCCACCGCGTGGGCCCGGTCGGACGCGCCGAGCTTCTTGAACAGCCGGCGCGCGTGCGTCTTGACCGTGTCCTCGGAGAGGAACAGCTCACGGCCGATCTCGGCGTTGGAGCGGCCGTGACTCATGCCCTCCAGCACCTGGATCTCGCGTGCGGTGAGCGTCGGCGCGGCGCCCATCTCGGCGGAGCGCAGCCGGCGCGGGGCCAGCCGCCATGTGGGGTCGGCGAGCGCCTGTGTCACCGTGGCCCGCAGTTCGGCGCGCGAGGCGTCCTTGTGCAGATAGCCGCGGGCCCCGGCGGCGACCGCGAGGGCCACTCCGTCGAGATCCTCGGCGACGGTGAGCATGATGATGCGCGCTCCTGGGTCGGCGGACAGCAGCCGCCGTACGGTCTCGACGCCGCCCAGTCCGGGCATGCGTACGTCCATCAGAATCAGGTCCGAGCGATCGGCACCCCAGCGGCGGAGGACTTCCTCGCCGTTGGCCGCCGTCGTCACACGTTCGACGCCGGGCACGGTCGCAACCGCGCGCCGCAGCGCTTCTCGGGCAAGCGGGGAGTCGTCGCAGACGAGGACGGAAGTCATAGCCGCCCTCCGCAGCTGATGCGCGTCACCTTGAGCCTCCAGGCTGGTACGTATCGTCACCTGTGCGGTCGACCGTCTCGGACGCTTGCCCGAGCGCATGTGTTCTCAACCGCCACCGCACTCTCAACGACGGTCACTCGAAAGAGTTACGGGGCCGTACGCCGTCTCCGGCACTCTACGTGAGGGGACGGACACGGTGTTGATATGCACAACGGACCCTCAAGGTTTCGTCACAAGCTATGCCCCATTTGGCCTATTTTCTTCCCTTTTACTGGTGTCTGAGGCTAGATTCTTATGTGGTCATATTTTCATCTCCTTAGATCGTAGTTGTACGGTCGCGGGCACCGTATCCGCTCAGAACGGCTGCAAGGGGTCACGTAATGGCAGATTTCTCCCGCCTTCCCGGACCGAACGCGGACCTGTGGGACTGGCAGCTGCTGGCTGCCTGCCGCGGGGTGGACAGCTCGCTCTTCTTCCATCCGGAGGGCGAGCGCGGTGCGGCACGGAGCGCTCGTGAGAACTCGGCCAAGGAGGTCTGCATGAGGTGCCCGGTCCGCGCGGAGTGCGCGGCGCACGCACTGGCGGTGCGTGAGCCGTACGGCGTGTGGGGCGGGCTCACCGAGGACGAGCGCGAAGAGCTGATGGGACGGGCGCGCAACCGGCTGGTACCGGCGACCGCGACGGCCAACGGCGGCCATCCCGCCCCGCACAACTGAAGTAACGTTTCTTCACGCCGGGCACGCCTAGACGTGCCCTTATGTACGTACGCCTCCGGCCGGTCCCGCCGCGGCTATGGGGTCGCCGCGACGGCCCGGGCCGCCGCCCGTTCCAGTTCGTCCAGGGTCGCCGCGACCGCCGGGACCTGGGCCAGATCGGGCAGGGTCAGGGCGACGATCTCGCGCCGGACCGGCGGTTCCAGGGTGACGGTGCGCGCGCCGCGCGGTCGTACCGACTCCACGGCGAGCTGGGGCAGGACGGCCACGCCGAGTCCGGCGCCGACCAGGCCGACCACCGCCGGGTAGTCGTCGGTGGCGAAGTCGATGCGGGGGGTGAACCCCGCGCCCTCGCACACCTCGATCAGCTGGCCCCGGCAGCGCGGGCAGCCGGCGATCCACGGCTCACCGGCGAGTTCACCGATGGCGACGGACGCGGCGCGGGCCAGCCGGTGCCGCTCGGGTACGAGGGCCACCAGCCGGTCGCGCAGCAGGGGCCGTACGACCAGGTCGTGCCATTCCCCTGTGTCCCCTGTGTCCCCCGCGTCATCGGCGCCCGCCGCGCCTTCGTAGCGGAAGGCGAGGGCGAGGTCGCAGTCGCCGTCCCTGAGGAGTTCCACCGAGCGCGGCGGTTCGGCCTCCTCCAGAAAGACCCGGGTGCCGGGGTGGGCGGCGCGCAGGGCGGCCAGGGCGGTGGGGACCAGGGTGGAGCTGCCGCTGGGGAAGGAGACCAGCCGGACCCGTCCGGCGCGCAGCCCGGCGATGGCGGCGACCTCCTCCTCGGCGGCCGTGAGCCCCGAGAGGATCCCGGCGGCATGCCGGACCAGGGCCTCCCCCGCCTGGGTCAGCCGCATCTCACGTCCGCTCCGGATCAGCAGCGGGGTGCCGACGGACGCCTCCAGGGCCTTCATCTGCTGGCTGACGGCGGGCTGGGTGCAGCCCAGCTCGCGCCCCGCCGCCGAGAAGGAACCGGTGGTGGCGACAGCACGCAGGACACGGAGATGGCGGGCCTCGATCACCCTTCGAGCATAAGCGGACCTTGGGGAGCGCGGCGAATATGGCGTCGCACCTTTGGGGATGATCGGCTTACCGTTCCTGTCATGAGGCTTCTGTCTGTGAATGTGGGCCGGGCGCGTGCCGTGCCGTACACCGACCATCCCGAGGGGGTGACCGGGATCGACAAGCGGCCGGTGCGGGGTCCGGTGCGGGTGGCGGCGCCGGGGCCCAAGGGGATCGGCGGGAGCGGGCTGGCCGGGGACGCCATCGCCTCGCTGCGCCACCACGGCGGCGACGACCAGGCGGTGTACGCGGTGGCGCGCGAGGAACTCGACGCCTGGCAGCGCGAGCTGGGCCGGGAGCTGCCCGACGGCGTGTTCGGCGAGAACCTCACCACCGAGGGCCTCGATGTCTCCGGCGCACTGATCGGTGAGCGGTGGCGGATCGGGGCAGGGGTGGTGCTGGAGGTGACCAGCGGGCGGGTGCCGTGCCGGACCTTCCAGGGCCATCTGGGTGAGGAGCGCTGGGTGAAACGGTTCACCGAGCGGGCGGCGCCGGGGGCGTATCTGCGGGTGATCGAGCCGGGCGAGATCCGCGCGGGTGACCCGGTGGAGATCGTGCGCCGGCCGGACCACGGGGTGACGGTCGCCATGCAGTTCCTCGCGGTGACCACCCGCCGGGAGCTGCTGCCGGAGCTGCTGCCCGCGCGGGAGACGCTGCACCCCGAGGCGGTGGCGGCGATGGACACGTACCTGGCGAAATACAGCTCTTGACGCCACACCGGTCATCCACATCTGCGGTGCCCGGTGAACGGCCTCCCGAGGTCCGCGCCAAGTGGCGCGGGTCACTAATGTTGGGCCATGACAACGGCTCTGATTACGGGATCGACGGCGGGCATCGGTGCCGCGTTCGCCCGCCGGCTGGCCGCCGACGGGCATGACCTGGTCCTGGTGGCGCGCGACGCCGAGCGGCTGCACGAGCAGGCGACCGAACTGCACGACCGGCACGGCATCGAGGCGGAGGTGCTGCGCGCCGACCTCGCCGAGGACACCGGCATCGAGGCGGTCGCCACCCGGCTCGCCGACCGCAAGAACGCCGTGGACCTGCTGGTGAACAACGCCGGCTTCGGCCACAAGGGCCGCTATCTCGACGTATCGATGGCCGACGAGCTGCGCATGATGAAGGTGCACTGCGAGGCGGTGCTCCGGCTGACCTCGGCGGCGGCGGAGTCGATGCGCGCGCGGGGCCGGGGCGGGGTGGTGAATGTCGCGTCGGTGGCCGCTTTCGTACCCCGCGGCACGTACGGCGCCTCCAAGGCGTGGGTCGTCCAGTTCACCCAGGGCGCGGCGCGCGACCTCGCGGGCACCGGCGTACGGCTGATGGCGCTGTGCCCCGGTTTCGTCCGCACCGAGTTCCATGAACGGGCCGGGATGGGCACCGACAACATCCCCGGCTGGATGTGGCTGGACGCCGACAAGGTGGTCGCCGAGGGCCTCACCGACCTCGCCCGCGGCAAGTCCCTGTCCATCCCGGACCCGCGCTACAAGGCGCTGATGGGGGTGGCGAAGGTGGTGCCGCGGGGGATGCTCGGGGGGATCTCGTCACGGACGGGGCGGAAGTACGGGCCGCGGTAAGGCCGACTGGCAGAGGGGCCGACCAGGACTTCGGTCCTGTCATCGGAGGAGGTCCGAGCGCCCGCGCGCTCGTCCTTCCTCTCACCGCTGCCGCGTCCCGGAGGTGCCCGGTGTCCGCCGCTGCCCAATCGACGGCCCCAATCGACGAGAGCGCTGGTTCCAGCCGCGGCGATCCGGGTTCCGGTGGGAACAGGAGGGGCTGGATCGCCTCCGGGACTGATGCCGAAGACCGAACCGCACCGGGCGTGGGCGACGTTCCAGTTCACCGCGGCCTCCGGCAGGATCAATGAGTGCGATGTGCTGATCGCCGTGCCCGGGGGGCTCTATCTGCCGGAGCTGAAGGGGCACCCCGGCCAGGTGGTGAACCACGGTGACACCTGGCAGTTCCACGGCGACCGGCTGCCCACGGAGGGGCGCTCACGGGCTACCAAACGCCGGGCGGTCCGTCGCCGCTCCGGCAGCGCGGGCAGCAGCAGGGAGGCCAGCGGAGGGAGTCGAGAGGCAGCGGGCCGGGTACGGCTCGGTAGGTCCGCTCCCGCGTACGGTCGACGCGCTCACCGTCCGAGCGGACCAGGTACGTCTCGATGGTCATGCGCGACTTGCCCGGCTCAGGCCAGGTGCCGACGTTCACCGCGCGCCCTCCCTGTTTTGCTGGTGGCAGGGGCAGCGGGAGATGAGCACCACCGTCCCGCCCCTGTGCGGCATCGTCATGTGGTCCGGCGACCAGCGCTCGTCCGCGAACGGTTCAGCCATCGTCGCCCCCGGGAGGCTCCGGAGCGCTGCTGACAGCGGCCTTGAGGACGGTGGAGAGGGCCCGTTGGAACTCCGGGCTGTTTTCGATGGCTTCGTGCTCGGGGTCGGTGTACTGCCAGGTGTGGCACCCCGGATGACCGGCGTACAGGATGCACGCCTCGTCCTTCGGGGTCGGACCGGACAGGGTGTTGCAGTCGGGCACGATCCGGAAGGCGTCGGGGCGGTGGCCGTCCGCCCACTGGGCCCACACCTCGCCCTCGCTCGCATCGTCCAGCTCCCACACGAGATCGTGGTGACGGCCAACGGAATGCTCCTGGAGCAGGCAGCGCAGCACCGGCCGCACATTGCCGGGGGTACTGGAGTCGTGGACCGACGCGAACATGACCGCGATCAGATCGACCGGCATCAACGCGGTGGCGCCGCAGACCCGGGGGCGGGGTTGTTTGCTCAGCGAGACCACATCGCACCCCCCGGCATCGCCAGGGGCGTGGACACGTCCACGCACACGGGACCGACCACGGCACCCGCCGCCCGCCACCTGAGCGGCAGGCGCGCACGACGACGCCCGGACGGCGGCAGTAACAGCCGCGACAGCCGACCGAAGACCAGATTCACGCGCTTCACCATGTCCCCAACTCCCGTCCACTAGACGACACTTGACCGCTCCTGGGTGACGGCCTGAACGCGCGGTTCACGGGGCCACCCCCTGCGCGTCGGCGGCAGAAAGCTCCGAGGGGGCCGACACCCGTGGGCGGGTATCCACGTCGGTCACGTCGTCGCGCTTGCTGGTCATGCCGTACCTCTTCGTCACCTATCGGTTTCGGTGCGTGACCAGAGGAGCACAACTAGCCCTAGGGTTGAGTCGATTGAGCGCCAATACTCAAAGCCCGCATCGAAGTTCGAGGCTCCATAGGGGCAGTATTAGGAGGTCACAGCGTGGCCGGTGAGAAGGGGTCGGAGATTTTGAGTCCGCTTGAAATCTTCGGGATCGATGTTCGGGAGATGCGTACCTCAAGGAAGTTGACCCTGACGGGGCTAGGCAGAGCGGTCGGATACTCAGCGGCCTACGTGTCCAAGGTGGAGCGCGCGAGGCTCACGCCCAGTGAGCGGTTCGCTGAAGGATGCGACTTGGCCTTCGGAACCGGCACGATGATGGCGCGGCAGCGGCAAACGGCTGTTGAGGGGGATCACCCATCCTGGTTCGTGCCGTACCTACAACACGAGCGCAAGGCGTCGAAGATCTTCACCTACTCAACGTTGTACGTGATGGGACTGCTTCAGACGCCGGAGTACGCACGGGCGCTCTACCAGATGGGACCCTCGCGTTTCTCCTCCGCCAAGATTGAGAAGATGGTTTCGGAGCGAGTCGCGCGACGCGAGATCCTTGACCGCATCGACCCACCCCCGCCCGTTCTCTGGGTGGTCCTGCATGAAGCCTGCCTGCGGGTTCAAATAGGAGGGGTGCGTGTCATGGAAAGGCAGTTGAGGCGCCTTCTTGAGGACGCTGAACGCCCGAACGGGACGCTTCAGTTCATGCCGTACAGGGTGGTTCCGACCACCGACGCACCGTTTACGTTGCTGGGGTTCAACAACGCCCCTACCGTTCTGCATGCGGAGGGTCCGCACGGCGGTCGCCCCCAGGACACGCCCAAGATCACGGCTGCCGCCGCAGAGACCTACGATCGGCTGAGAGTGGAAGCCCTGGGCCGCGCTGAGTCCCTGACCCGCATCCGAGAACTTCTTGAGGAGTACCAACAATGAGTCTTCCTACCCCCCATGCTATGGAGTGGGTGAAATCGAGTTACAGCGGCCCCAACGGCGGTGAATGCGTCGAGTGTGCCCTCGGGTACGGCCCCTCCGGCGTCGTCCCCGTCCGGGACAGCAAGCGCGCTGACGGCCCTGTCCTCATACTCTCCCCCGAAGCGTTCGCCGGGCTGGTGACGTTCGCCCGCCATGCCGATCTCAGCTGATTCCGTTCGTTCCCGTGGAGCCCCGTCCGGTCGCGCGATACCGGGCGGGGTTCCTGCGTTCCACGCCCAGGTACGACCCCGACGCGCCCACCGACCGGACCGCCAACGCCCCGAAACGATCGCCAGGAAGCCCCGCCCGTCCGCCACGGGGGAACGACGGACGGACGGGGCAGCAGGGGGTGTCAGCTCGCGGTCACGCCCAGGTGAGGCGTTGCCCGTCGGGGCCGACATGCAGCCGCATACGGTCGGCGGACGGGCGCCCGTCCGCCTGCCACTGCGTGACCCGCTCGGTGATCTCGTCCCACAGCCGCACTGCGCCGCCCTGCCGGACCATCCACTGTCCCTCGTCTTGGAAGACGACCGCCCATGTCTCGGCGTCCACGTCGATCACGACGTGTTCCGTCCGGCCCTCACGTTCCAGCGTGAGCCGCTGTGCGCGCGGTGCGGCGAACTGCGCGACGAACCGGGCGGTCCAGTCGTCGAGCACCTCCGCGCCCAGCTTCGCGGGCACCGCGTCGCCCTCGCTGAGGTTCGGCAGGATGCCCAGCGGGGGCGGAAGATGGGGGCGGGCCAGCATGAACGAGACCTGTCCGCCGAGAACCGGGCCGCCGGCCGTGCCGTCGTCGGCGACCGTGAGCCGCACGAGTTCGGAAGCGTGCATCCATCCGCCGACTGTGACCAGGACCTCACCGCCGGGCCGGGTCTGCGCGAGCCAGTCGGTCGGCACCGTGTGCACCCCGCAGGTGGCGATCACACGGTCGTACGGGCGGTTCTCCCTGTGGCCCGCCAGTCCGTCACCGACCACGCGGGCAGGCCAGTAGCCGGCGCCCGCGAGTGCGATCCCGGCACGGGCGGACACCTCGGCGTCGACCTCGATCGTGGTCACGTGGTCCTCGCCGACGACATGGCACAGCAGCGCCGTTGAGTAGCCCGTACCCGTGCCGATCTCCAGAACACGCGTCCCCTCGACCGCCCGCAGCTCTTCGAGCATCCGCACGACCAGACTCGGCAGGGTGGACGACGACGAGGGGGCCGCCGCGATACGCCCCTCGACCTGGTCGGGGAAGACGCCCCCGGCCACCTGCGTCACGAGAGTGTCGTCCTCATAGATCCGCGCGAGCCCATCCGCGGAGCCTCCGGCCGCGGGCCGGTACCAGCCGCCGTCTTCGTACTCGAACCAGCCGCGCGAGAGGAACGCCTCCCGGGGCACCGACAGGACGGCCGCCTCCCAGCCCGGGCTGCGCAAAACACCGGTCTTGGACAGGCGCCGCGCCAGGTCGGCCCGTAGGTGTTCCGACCGCAAGGGGTCACTCATGCTGACTCGCTCCGTTCTCCAACAGGTCCGCGATTGCGGTGGTGATCGGCAGTCCGGCCGCGTCTTCGAGCCACGCCCACTGGCCATTGGGGTTGCACTCCAGGAACCACCATCCGCCGTCCGCGGTCACGGCGAAGTCGAAGGCGCCGAAGTTCAGCCCGAAAACGGCGAGGAACCGCACCAGCGCCCTCCGTGTCTCTTCCGGACAGGCGACCGGCTCATAGGTGAGGCTCTGGTACTCGGCTCTCCAGTCCACGACCCCGGGCGGCGCCGTGATCCGGGCACTGAACACCTGCTCGCCGACGACGACAGCCCGCACGTCCGCCACCTTGGGCACCAGCGCTTGGAACAGGTGCGCGCTGTGGCTCACCGCGCCGTCGACCTCGCCCGCCTCGACAACGGCGGCCCAGATTCCGGCAGGCTCGCCATCGACCTCGTACGCCCCCGCGTGCAACGGCTTGTAAATGGTCGGCTGCGCGGCGCAGAACGCCTTGGCCTCCATCGGATCGTTCGTGATCAGCGTGGCCGGGACCGTGAACCCTACCCGGGCCGCCGCGTCCAACTGAGCGGGCTTGTACTCCGCCCGCGCGACGGCCTGCGGGTGGCTCAGGTACAGGCAGTCCGGCAGCGCGCCCAGCACGCCGCCCAGGCCGCGCCGGTTCTCCTGCGCGGCGAACCGGGCCGCCTGCTCACCGCTGCCCGTCGGGTAGGGGCTCGGCCGACGGTGGAACAGGGCGCGTACGGCGGACAGGTCGGCCGTACGGTCCCCGACGGTCAGCCGCCCGCCCCATCCGCCCGCCCCGACGCGCGCGGCGAGCACCACGGGCGACGGGAAGTCGCGCCCCGGGTCGAAGCGGAGGACGGGCACCCGGCGCCGGTTCAGTTCCGCGATGACCAGATCAGCGGTCGCGTCCTCGTGCTCCGTGCAGACCAGCACCGGGCGTCCGTCCATGGCGTTACCCCCTAGTCCTGCGTCGCGTCGTGACCGGAGTCGCCGTCCACCTTGCCGTCCTTCCCGACCTGCGTGGGCGGGTACGTGTTCACGCTCGTACCGTGCTTGCCGAGTTCGGCGGGCGTCATCGCTCCGTCCTCCCCGACCCATCGGCCGGTCTGGGTGGCCGCGTCGATGCCCGCGTACCGCCAGGGCGAGGGAGAACCGTTGCGCAGCGGAGCCATGCGGCGCAGCCCCCATGGGGCCGGGGCGGTGGTCTCCGTGCTTGCGAGGCTCGTTTGCAAGTCTCCTCCTTGATCGCTTCGTACGGTGGCCGTGGGTGCAGGACCCGCCCCGGTCGGCGCTCGACCTGTCCAAGGGTTGCGGGCGGATGATCCGACCGGGTCGGGGTGATACCCGCTGCCCTGCCGGGGGTGGGAAAACCGGTTGACAGGTCATCCCAGGCAGGGGGCGGAGTCTTCACAGGTAGATCTGTCGTTTGCAGTTCCTGTAGTAGGTCTTGTCGTCGCGCTTCTCGGTCTGCCGGTGCTCACACGTCCTGGTCCTGGTCATCGCGCCACCCCAACCGGCAGGGCCGCGGGGGTCGGAGCAGCCGCCGAGGGTCACCAGGGCCTACCCGGCGCCATCGACACTCAACGGGGGACGAACGTCCATCGCGGGAAGCTGGATACCCGCCCGTCGCAGGGCTACGCCGAGGGCGTCGCGCGCATCCTCGGCTTCCCTGATCTTCCCTACCGTCCGCCGCTCCGTCGCCATGCCGTCCACTCCGTACATGTCGCTTGTCCGCGCGCTCTGTGTGACTACCTACTCATACCTTGGCCGCGAAGTGCGTACTCTCAACAGGTCTGGAACCATTCCAACGGAAGCGGAATACCAGGGAGTTGAACAGGCGAGCGAGGAAGCTGACCAGGCACGAGGGCCCTCGAACGGTGCCGCGTATGCCTCGGTCACTCGCCAGTGCCGAGGGGGTGGGCGCGATACCGAGCGGGGTTCCTGCGTTCCGGGCCCGGGTACGGCCCCCGCGCCCCTGCCGGCCGGACCGCGAACGCTCCGGAACGACCACCTTCACTCAACGCACCCACCCCAACACTCTGTGTGCGGTACGGTCGCCCCAGACCGCCAACAAAAACGGCCCCCGCATCGGCTGCAACCGATCGCGAGGGCCTGAACCACTAATGGAAAGTCGACTTCCACCGTGATTTACCGGCACCATATCGCGCCCCCGCGCGCCTACACCCAGCTCTCCCACGACATCATCCGCCACCCCCGTCTGTCCTCCGACGCCGTCCGGCTCCTCACCTGGCAGCTCTCCCTCCCCGAGGGCACCCGCGAACCCCTCTCCCGTACCGCCGAACGCGCCAACATCGGCGCCTGCGCCTTCACCCGCGCCAAACGGCAGCTCAAGGACGAGGGCTTCGTGCACGAGCGGCGGCTCCAAGGTCCCGGTGGCCGCTGGGTCACCCAACAGCTCGTCTCCAGCGTCCCTTTGAACGCCGCCGAAGCCGCCAAGATCCTCGCCCGGATCCCCGTAGGCACCACCACACAACCGGTTCCCGCGCCGGGTCCCCGGAATCCGGCCGTCGGTGGACCGACCACCCCGCCCGCCGACCGCTATCCAGATACGGACACCCCCGAGAACACCCCCAACCAACCCCCCAAACCCCCCGAGGCCCCAGCGGCCCCAGCGGCCCCCGAAGACCCGGAGCTGCTCGAACAAGCCCGCGCCCTCACCGCCACCTACCCCCGCCTCTCCCCCGACCTCCGTCACATCCCCGCCGCCATGCACACCGAGCTGGCCGGACTCACCGCCCGCTGGCTCGCCGCCGGGCATCCGCCCACCGCCATCCGCAGCCACATCCTGCGCGGCCTGCCCGACGACGGCACGCCCGTCCATCGCCCCGGCGGCCTGCTGCGCCACCTCCTGAGCGACCCGCCCCCCGTCCCCGCCCCCGAACCGGCCACGGCCACCTCCGCATCTCCCGGCCCCCGGCTCTCCCCCCGCCTGACCCGCGCCCGCGAGTGCGAAGGCCCTCACGTACAGCCCATGCTCTTCCGGCCCCTCGGTGACGAAACCCACTGCCGCCGCTGCCGCCGTTGACTGCGGAATCCGCGCGTGATGACCCTCTGTGACATTCCGCCCCAGGGGTTCAGGGGGCAGGCCGCCGGGCGGGGCGAGGAGTAGGCGGCAGAGCGCAGCTCCAGCAGCAGTTCGGCGAGGCGCTGAAGCTGGAGCGCGGCACACGGCGAGGCCCGGCACCCTGGGGCTCAGGGTGCCGGGCCTCTGACATTCCCGTACGTCACTCAGATGGTCGTACGGCCGTCAGTTCGCCGTGCGTCAGTGCGAGTGGCCGTGGTGGCCGCCCGCCGCCGGCTCCTCCTCTTCCTTCTTCTCGACGACCAGGGTCTCGGTCGTCAGGAGGAGGGAGGCGATGGAGGCGGCGTTCTCCAGGGCGGAGCGGGTGACCTTGACCGGGTCGATGACGCCGGCCTTGACCAGGTCGCCGTACTCGCCGGTGGCGGCGTTGAAGCCCTGGCCCTTCTCCAGCTCGGCGACCTTGGAGGTGATGACGTAACCCTCCAGGCCGGCGTTCTCGGCGATCCAGCGCAGCGGCTCGACGGCGGCCTTGCGGACCACGGCGACGCCGGTGGCCTCGTCGCCGGTCTTGCCGAGGTTGCCCTCAAGGACCTTGACGGCGTGGACCAGGGCGGAACCGCCACCGGAGACGATGCCTTCCTCGACCGCGGCGCGGGTCGCGGAGATGGCGTCCTCCAGGCGGTGCTTCTTCTCCTTCAGCTCCACCTCGGTAGCGGCGCCGACCTTGATCACGCACACGCCGCCGGCCAGCTTGGCGAGGCGCTCCTGGAGCTTCTCGCGGTCCCAGTCGGAGTCGGTGTTGTCGATCTCGGCCTTGATCTGGGCGATGCGGCCCTGGACCTCGGACTTGTCACCCGAGCCGTCGACGATGGTCGTGTCGTCCTTGGTGACGGTGATCCGGCGGGCGGAGCCGAGCACGTCCAGGCCGACCTGGTCGAGCTTGAGGCCGACCTCCTCGGAGATGACGGTCGCGCCGGTCAGGACGGCCATGTCCTGGAGCATCGCCTTGCGGCGGTCACCGAAGCCGGGGGCCTTCACCGCGGTGGCGTTGAAGGTGCCGCGGATCTTGTTGACGACCAGGGTCGACAGGGCCTCGCCCTCGACGTCCTCGGCGATGATCAGCAGCGGCTTGGAGGCGTTGGACTGGATGATCTTCTCCAGCAGCGGAAGCAGCTCCGCGATGGAGGAGACCTTGCCCTGGTTGATCAGGATGTAGGGGTCCTCCAGGACCGCCTCCATGCGCTCCTGGTCCGTCACGAAGTACGGCGACAGGTAGCCCTTGTCGAAGGCCATGCCCTCGGTGAAGTCCAGCTCCAGGCCGAAGGTGTTGGACTCCTCGACGGTGATGACACCGTCCTTGCCGACCTTGTCCATCGCCTCGGCGATCAGGTCGCCGACCTGCTGGTCCTGGGCGGACAGCGCGGCCACGGCGGCGATGTCCGCCTTGTCGTTGATCGGGCGGGCGGTCGCCAGCAGCTCCTCGGAGACGGCGGCGACGGCCGCGTCGATGCCCTTCTTCAGGGAGGCCGGGGAGGCACCGGCGGCGACGTTCTTCAGGCCCTCGCGGACGAGTGCCTGGGCCAGCACGGTGGCGGTGGTGGTGCCGTCACCCGCGATGTCGTTGGTCTTGGTCGCCACCTCCTTCACCAGCTGGGCACCCAGGTTCTCGTACGGGTCCTCCAGCTCCACCTCGCGGGCGATGGTCACGCCGTCGTTGGTGATGGTCGGGGCGCCGAACTTCTTGTCGATGACGACGTTGCGGCCCTTGGGGCCGATCGTCACCTTCACCGTGTCGGCCAGCTTGTTGACGCCGCGCTCAAGGGCGCGACGGGCGTCCTCGTCGAACTTCAGGATCTTCGCCATGACAGCGTGAGCCCTCTCGGAATTCTGGGTGAAATGGCACTGCGCCCCCGGCGCCCGGGTGCATTGGTGTTAGCGGGGGCCAGCGGCGCAGTAGAGGAACTTCTGAGGAGAATTACTTCTCGATGATCGCGAGCACGTCGCGAGCCGAGAGGACGAGGTACTCCTCGCCGTTGTACTTCACCTCGGTGCCGCCGTACTTGCTGTACAGGACGACGTCGCCGGTCTTGACGTCGAGCGGCAGGCGCTCGCCGTTCTCGAAACGGCCCGGGCCCACGGCCAGGACGACGCCCTCCTGGGGCTTCTCCTTCGCGGTGTCCGGGATGACCAGGCCAGAGGCCGTGGTCTGCTCGGCGTCGAGCGGCTGGACCACAATGCGGTCCTCGAGCGGCTTGATGGCAACCTTGGAGCTGGTGGTCGTCACGATCCGACCTCCCCCTTCGGAGATCTCACGGGGTTAACTGTCTGAGGTGGCGACCAGGTGGATCCGTCGTCGCGGGTGCCGGACCTGCCCGTCGCGTTGTTGGCACTCTCCAGGGGGGAGTGCCAGACCTGAGACTATGACCGGGATTAGCACTCGGTCAAGCGGAGTGCCAATCGCCTCCGGCGTTTCGGGGGGGTTCTGGTGTGCGCCGGGTTCTTGTGCGCCGGTGTTTTGGGGTGGCTTCGCGCCGTGGGTGGGTTCGCACCGTGGGTGGCTTCGCGCCGTGGGTGGGGTCGGTTTTGTGCCGGGTGCGGGTTGGTGGGGGCTGGTCGCGCAGTTCCCCGCGCCCCTTCAGGGCGCTGCCCGGGCCGGGGATTCTCAGCCGACCGGAGCGGGCTACAGGTAGTCCTCCAGTTTGCCCACCCTCAGGCCCTGCTCCTCGATCTCCTTCAGGAGTCTGGTGGTGCGGGGGACCAGGGTGGGGCCGGGGGTTTCGTCCGGGGTTACGGAGATGATGTCGCCCGGCATCAGGTGGGGCGGGCCCTCGGTGAAGTGGGTGTCGGTGTCGGTTGCCGTGACGCGCCAGAGGATCAGGGCCCGGATGCCGCAGTCCCGGGCCGCCCGCAGGGTCGTGTCGTCGTACATGCCGTACGGCGGGCGCAGCAGTGCCGGGCGGATGCCGAAGCGGGCCTTGAGTTTGTTCTGCTGGCCGCAGATCTCGGCGCGCTGGCCGGCGTACGGCAGGCCGCGCAGGGCGGCGTGGTCCATGGTGTGGTTCTGGAGGGTCGCGCCCACCGCGCGCAGCCGGGCGAAGTGGCCGTACCCCGGGCCCGCCACGCTGTCGGTCAGGAACAGGCTGACGGGGAGCCGCCGCTGACGGACCATCTCCACGAACCGCGGATCGCGCTCCGCCCCGTCGTCGTACGTCAGGAAGACCACCTTGTCCCGGGTCGGGACGCGGGAGAGCACCCGGGGGACGGGGGCCGTGCCGGAGGCGCCCGGTGACGTGCCCGGGCCGCCGCCCGCCGACTCCACCCAGGCCGACGGGCCCGGACCCCGGCCGCAGCCCGCCACCGACGAGACGGTGAGGAGCAGCAGCGCGGCGGCCAGCAGGCGGTGCCTCACAGGTAGTCCTCCAGGCGGCCCACCGCGTACCCCTTCTCGGTCACCTTGTCGAGGAAGAGGCGGATCATGTCGGGCATGGTGCCCTCCCAGTCGTCGCGGCCCCGGAAGTGGCTGAGGACGATGTCGCCGGGGTGCAGATCCCGGTCCCACTCGCGGTACTCCCAGTGGTCGACGAACACCTCCTCGTTCCACAGCGGCGCGTACGTGATGCCGCACGCCTTGGCGGCCACCAGGGTGTCCTTGTTGTAGTTGCCGAAGGGCGGGCGGAAGAGCACGGGGCGCTTGCCGTAGCGCTTCTCGATCACGTCCTGCATGCCGCAGATCTCATGCTTCTGCTGCTCGTAGGACAGGCCCGGCAGGTAGGGGTGGTCGAGGGTGTGGTTGTTCAGGACTACGCCCCTGGCCTGCATGTCCTTGAAGTGGGCGTAGTCCTCCTTGACTAGGTAGTCGCTGATGAACGCCGTGTACGGCACCTTCAGCTCGCTCATCATCCGCAGGAACTCCGGGTCCTTCTCGGCCCCGTCGTCGATGGTGAGGAAGACGACCTTCTCGCGGGTGGGGATGGTGGTGAAGACGGGCGGGAGGCCCTCCTCCACATGGCCGTCGACCTCGAAGCCGTCGCGGGTGGTGATGGCCGGTTTCTCCGCCGGGGGCGCGGGGGGCGTGAGCGGGGGCGTCTTCAGGCCCCAGCGCTTGGCGGCGGCCACCACCGCCTGCCGCTCGGCCCGCTGGCGGGCCGCCGCGTCCTGCGGGCCGCCGTTCTGCGGGCCGCCGTTCTGCGGGCCGCCGTTCTGCTGTCCGGACGCGGGCTTGACGGATGGGTCGGAACCGGATCCCGAGCCGGACAGGTCGCCGCTCAGTCCGCAGCCCGAGGCGAGCGCGGCGAGCGCGGCGAGCGCCAGCGCGGCGACGGCCATCCGGGCCGGGGCCCGCCCCGCACACCCGGCCACCCTATTTTTATCCTTTTGTACGACTTCTCCCATGCCCTCGGATCCTGGCAGCCCCCCGCCCCCACCCCCCGCCGACACCGCCACCGGGCGCACACCATCCACCGACTGGCCCACAATGACCCGGTGAACGACCTCGCCCCGCTCCACAGCCTGCTCACGCCCGAGGGCCACGCCCTTCTCGACGAGGTGCGGGACACCGATCCCGCCCAGGAACTCGCCGTCGCCACCCGGCTGCGCCGCTCGCACCCGGCCGCCCTGGTCTCGGCCGCGCTCGGCCAGGCCCGGCTACGGCAGCGGGCGGCGGCGAAGTTCGGCGCGGCGGACGCCGGGCGGATGTTCTTCACGCCCGACGGGGTCGAGCAGGCGACGCGCGCGAGTGTCGCCACGTATCGCGCCGCGCGGCTGCGGGAGGCCGGGGTGACCTCGGTCGCCGATCTGTGCTGTGGCATCGGCGGGGACGCGATCGCCTTCGCCCGCGCCGGGATCCGGGTGCTCGCCGTCGACCGCGACCCGCTCACGGCCGCCGCCGCCCGCGCCAACGCCGCCGCGCTCGGGCTCGGCGAGCTGATCGACGTACGGGAGGCGGAGGTGACGGACATCGACGTGGCGCCGTACGACGCGGTGTTCGTCGATCCGGCGCGGCGGGGTGGGCGGGGGCGGATCTTCGATCCGGAGGCGTACTCGCCGCCGCTGTCCTGGGCGGTGGCGACCGCGCTCAAGGCTCCGCTCGCCGCCCTCAAGGTCGCGCCCGGCATCCCGCACGAGGCGGTGCCGGACGCCGCCGAGGCCGAGTGGATCTCGGACGGCGGGGATGTGAAGGAGGCGGTGCTGTGGTTCGGGAGCGGGGTTGCGGGGGGTGTGCGGGCCACGTTGCTGCCGGGGGGGTACAGCCTGGTGGGGCGGGGGCTGCCGGATCCCGCCGTGCGGGGCGTCGGGCGGTATCTGTACGAGCCCGACGGGGCCGTCATCCGGGCGCATCTGGTGGCCGAGGTGGCCGAGGAGGTGGGGGGTGGGCTGATCGATCCGACGATCGCGTATGTCACGGGGGACTCGTTGCGGGGTACTCCGTATGCCACCGCCTATGAGATCACCGATCAGCTTTCTTTCGGGGTGAAGAAGCTGAAGGCGTTGTTGCGGGAGCGGGGGGTGGGGAATCTGACCGTGAAGAAGCGGGGGTCGGCTGTGGAGCCGGAGGAGTTGCGGCGGATGGTGAAGCCTCGGGGGCCCAACGCCGCGACTGTGTTTTTGACGCGGGTTTCGGGGGCGCCGGCGATGCTTGTCGGGCGGCCCGCCTAAGGGGGTGGCGGGGGCTGTTGGTTTGCGGGTGCGGGTTGTTTGTGGCTGGTCGCGCAGTTCCCCGCGCCCCTAAGAGGGGGTTGCCCTTGCTCGGCGTAGGAGGAGGTTCCGTTCTCTCTCGTTGCCTGCCAGGGCTGCCGCTCTGGTGAATTCCGCCCTCGCCTCCTCCACCCGGCCCAGGCGTTCCAGGAGGTCGCCTCTGACGCTGGGGAGTAGGTGGTAGTCGCGTAGGGCCGGTTCTGTGGTGAGGGTGTCCACGATTTTCAGGGCCTGGGCCGGGCCCTGTGCCATCGAGACGGCCACCGCTCGGTTGAGTTCCACCACCGGGGACGGGGCCCGGGTGGCGAGCAGGGCGTAGAGGGTGGCGATGCGGTGCCAGTCGGTGTCCTCGTACGTGTACGCGTGGGCGTGGCACGCGGCGATGGCCGCCTGGAGGGCGTACGGGCCCAGGGCGCCGGTGGCGGTGGCGTCGGCGCGGGTGAGGGCGTGGACGCCCCGGGCGATCAGCAGGCGGTCCCAGCGGCGGCGGTTCTGGTCCTTGAGCAGGATCGGGGTGCCGTCGGAGGCGGTACGGGCGGCGGTGCGCGCGTACTGGAACTCCAGCAGCGCGGCCAGCCCGTGCACCTCGGACTCCTTCGGCATCAGCGCCGCCAGCTGCCGGGCCAGCCTCAGGGCGTCCTCGCACAGCGCCGGGCGCAGCCAGTCGTCCCCGGCGGTGGCCGCGTACCCCTCGTTGAAGATCAGGTAGATGACGTCCAGGACCGAGCCCAGGCGGGCCTCGCGGTCCGGGCCGTACGGGACCTCGAAGGCGATGTTCCTGGTCGCGAGGGTGCGTTTGGCGCGCACGATGCGCTGGGCGACCGTCGGCTCGGGGACCAGGAAGGCGCGGGCGATCTCGGGGGTGGTCAGCCCGCCGAGGAGGCGCAGGGTGAGGGCCGTGCGGGCCTCCCGGGTCAGCACCGGGTGGCAGGCCGTGAAGACCAGCCGGAGCAGATCGTCGTCGATGTCCTGCGGGTCGGCGGGCTCGGGCGGCGGCGGTACGTCGGTGAGGTCGCGGCCGATCTCGGTGAGCTTGCGGGCGTAGGTGTCCCGGCGGCGGACCAGGTCGATCGCCCGGCGCCGGGCGGTGGTCGTCAGCCAGGCGCCGGGGTTGTCCGGCACCCCGTCGCGCGGCCACTGCTCCAGGGCGGCGACCAGCGCGTCCTGGGCGATCTCCTCGGCTATGCCGATGTCCCGCACGATGCGGGTGACGGCGGCGATGATCCGGGGGGACTCCAGCCGGAAGACGGTCTCGACGGTCTTGTCGGTTTCGGCGGGCCGGTCGCCCTCGGCCGTCCCGTCGGTCTCGGCGGGCCGGTCACCCTCGGCCGTCCCGTCGGTCTCGGCGGGCCGGTCACCCTCGACGGTCCTGTCGGTCTCGGCGGGCCGGTCACCCTCGACGGTCCTGTCGGTCTCGGCGGGCCGGTCACCCTCGGCCGTCCCGTCGCTCTCGGCCGTCCCGTCGGTCTCGGCGGTGCCGTCGCTCTCGGCCGTCCCGTCGGTCTCGGCCGTCCCGTCGCTCTCGGCCGTCCCGGCGCTCTCGGCGGGATCGGCGGTGCCGCGCGGGTCGCCTGGGGGCTGTCCGTTCACAGCCCCATGGAACACCGCGCGGCGCCGGGAGCCAAGCAGGTTGCGGGTCCGGCGGGGGCCGGCCCCCGTACTAGCCGGCCACGATCTCCCGCAGCTCGACGGTCACCGTCCAGTGGTCCTCGTGCACCTTCAGGAAGCGGGTGGTCCACTCGACGGCCTCGGCCCGGTCCTTGCACTGGAGCAGTGCGTACCCGCCGATGACCTCCTTGGTCTCGGTGAAGGGCCCGTCGGTGACGGAGATCTTGCCGCCCTCCCAGCGCACCCGGGTGCCCTCGGCGGTAGGCAGCAGCCCGCCGGTGTCGAGCATGACCCCGGCCTTGGTCATCTCCTCCAGCAGTACCCCCATCCGCTGCATCAGCTCGGGGCTGGGGCCGCCCTCGGGGGCGTCGTTCTCGTCGACTCGGATCAGGGACATGTAGCGCGGCATGGTGACGCTCGCTCTCGGGTCGGGGACGGGTTCCTTTTCCGCCTCTCACCCTGTGCGTCGAGCGGGGGGACGCCGGATCGACACGCGCGCCAGATTCTTTTCCGGAGCCGGGCGGGCCGGGCCCACCTCACCTCACCGCAGCGACTCCCACAGCTCCCCCGCCTCCGGTTCGTCGGCCACCACCCGGTTGGGGTCGGAGGGCGCCCGGACCACCGGCAGGGTCAGCGTCTCCACCGCGTCCGGGGACAGCGCGCGCAGGCTCTCGCCGAGGCCGACCAGCTCGCCCAGGGAGTCCAGCCCGGTATCGGTGGTGAGGCTGCCGGTGACGGTGGTGGCAACGTCGTACAGCTTGGCCGGGTCGGTCAGCAGGGACGTGTCCGCGATCTGGGTCAGCAGCGCCTTCACCAGCCGCTGCTGAAGCTCGATGCGGGCGAGGTCGCTGCCGCCGGGCAGGCTGTAGCGGGTGCGTGCCAGACCGAGGGCCTGCTCGCCGTCCAGCAGATGGGTGCCCGCCTCCAGGGTCAGGTGGGACTGCTCGTCCTCGATGTCCTGGTCGACGGTGACGGTGACACCCCCCACGGCGTCGATGAGCGCGGCGAACCCGGCGAAGTCGATCTCCAGGTAGTGATCCATCCGTACCCCGGTGAAGGACTCGACCGTCTTGACGGCACAGACCGGCCCGCCCACCGAGT
Source organism: Streptomyces sp. NPDC056734 (assembly GCF_042790455.1). NCBI lineage: Bacteria > Bacillati > Actinomycetota > Actinomycetes > Kitasatosporales > Streptomycetaceae > Streptomyces > Streptomyces sp. NPDC056734. The sequence continues at coordinate 186,244 of NZ_JBHTZD010000017.1, read as the reverse complement.
ACGCGGTGTTGAACATGACCCCGTGCTGTTCCTCCGTCTCGCCGCCGTCCGGCAGCGGACAGGACGGCCGGGTGACGAGGGTGTCGCGCGGGATGCTGACGACCGTGCCGGACTCACCGCCCGCGTCGATGTGGAACACCATCGCCGTGTCGGAGCGGGCGCCGGAGGTGTCACCGCCGCCCAGCCGCTGGTTCTCGGCACCGCTGCGCGAGTCCGAACCCAGCACCAGGATGTTCATCGCCTGGCTCGGCAGCGGCGCCGAGGCCGCCTCCGCACCGGGCGAGGGGGTGATCGCGGGCTTCTCCGGGCGGTTGTCGCCGAGCGCGCTGTTGATGTCGACGCTGGTGATGTTGTCGTTGAGCTTCCAGTACACCCACCCGCCGGCGGCCACCCCGAGCACCACCGCCCCGGCGACGGCGATCCCCAGCACCTTGAGCACCCCGCGCCCCCGGCGCCCGGGGCCGGTGGCCGCCCGCCCGGTGCTGCCCGTCGCCGCCCCGCCCGCGTTCTCGCCCGCGTTGTCGCCGGCGTTCTCGCCCGCGTCGCCGTGCTCGTCATCTGCCGTCACACATACGAACCTAAGTGTGAATTATGATAACGACCGCTGGTCGCAAGGCTTTTCTTCGGAGAATCTCAGACTTCGGAGGCACGACGAGGCACGACGAGGCACGACGAGGCACGACGAGGCGCAACGAACCGCAAGGACGCGCGACGGTCGCATTGCGTGGCCCAACGCGCCCTCAGGGCGTCGGAATTCCCGCCGGACGGGACGCCGGACGCCCGAGCCGCACCGGAACCCCCGGCGAGTACAGAACGCTGACGGGCGGTTCGCCCGGCGTCGGCAGTCCGGCCGCCGCGATCAGGTTCTCCTCGCACTCCAGCAACTCGGCCCGGTGCAGCGGCCAGCGCGGATGGTCGTTGGCGAGATAGGCGGCGCCGTTGAAAAAGGCGTTGTGCATGCCCCAGCGGGCGGTGAGGAAGTGTTCGAGGCCGGTCGGCGCGGCGATCCGCTCCCCGGGCCGTACGACGATCCGGCTGAACGCCCCGCGCGGACCGGGCCAACGCCGCGAACTGGTGTATGTGACGGTGCCCCCATCGACCCCATCGACCCCGTCGGCCCTATCGGCCCTATCGGCCCGCACGCTCATCCGGGACCACAGATACGGCAGCCGGAACCCCGCCCGGCCCATCACGACCGGGATCAGCCGGGACGCGTCCATCGACCGGAACACGACCCCGCGACGGCCGTGCCCGTCCACCGAGTACAGCCTTACGTTCGTCTCCGGGAAGCTGCCCAGGTACGGGACGCCCGGCAGCCGGAACCAGCCCACCCGGTGCATCCGGAACGCGACCAGCCCGACGTACGTGAGCCCCTCGTGCGTGTCCGGGAAGGTGCCGCGTGGCAGCAGCGGTGCCACCGCCGCCGGTTCGACAGCCCAGTGCACGAAGGCGAGGTCGAGCCACTGCTGGGTGAGGAGGGGGGTACGTATGCGGGTGGGGGCGTCAGGGGTGACGCCCTCGGGCTGCGACGGCGGCACGGGTCAGCCGACCTCCGCGCCCGGCGTCCGCGTCCCGCCCGCCGGTTCCACCCCACCCGGCGTTTCCACCCCGACCGACTCGAAACGCCACCTATGGACCGCCCGCATGACCAACTCCCCCTCCGGCTCCGGCAGTTCGGGCAGCTCGGCGGCGTACGACGCGTCCCACCACGTCACCACCAGCACCCGGTCCTGCGGCGCGCTGAACGTCTCTCTCCGCAGCGGCTCCGGCGACAGCCGCTGCCCCCGCGCCCACTCCAGCAGCTCCGCGCCCCGCCCGGGAACCGCCCGCGCCTCCCACATCAGCGCCACCGTCACGAGTACAGGTTCTCCTTGCTGACCTCGTGCACATGGTCATGATGGTCATGAGAGTGGGAGCGCCCCGGTACATGAGGGTCCGTCACCGGCAGTGAGGAGTCCGCCGACAGATCCCAGTCGGAGGCCGCCCGCCCGCGCGCCACCATCTCCGCGCCCAGCGCGGCGACCATAGCGCCGTTGTCGGTGCACAGCTTCGGGCGGGGCACCCGCAGTTGGATACCGGCCCGCTCGCACCGCTCCTGCGCCAGCGCCCGCAGCCGCGAGTTCGCGGCCACGCCGCCGCCGATCATCAGATGCTCCACGCCCTCGTCCTTGCAGGCGCGGACGGCCTTGCGGGTCAGTACATCCACCACGGCCTCCTGGAAGGACGCCGACACATCGCGCACCGGCACCTCCTCCCCCGCCGCCCGCTTCGCCTCGATCCAGCGGGCTACGGCCGTCTTCAGCCCGGAGAAGGAGAAGTCGTACGCCGCGTCGCGCGGGCCGGTCAGACCGCGCGGGAAGGCGATGGCGGCCGGGTCGCCCTCGCGCGCGTACCGGTCGATGACGGGACCGCCGGGGAAGCCCAGATTCAGCACCCGGGCGATCTTGTCGAACGCCTCGCCCGCCGCGTCGTCGATGGTCGCGCCGAGCGGGCGCACGTCGGAGGTGATGTCGGAGGACAGCAGCAGGGAGGAGTGACCGCCGCTGACCAGCAGGGCCATCGTCGGCTCGGGCAGCGGGCCGTGCTCCAGCTGGTCGACGCAGATGTGCGAGGCGAGGTGGTTGACGCCGTACAGCGGCTTGCCGAGCGCGTACGCGTACGCCTTCGCCGCCGAGACCCCGACCAGCAGCGCGCCCGCGAGCCCCGGACCGGCGGTGACCGCGATGCCGTCGAGGTCCCTGGCGCTCACCCCGGCGTCCTTCAGGGCGCGCTGGATCGTCGGGACCATCGCCTCCAGATGGGCGCGCGAGGCGACCTCGGGGACGACCCCGCCGAAGCGGGCGTGCTCCTCGACGCTGGAGGCGACGGCATCGGCCAGCAGGGTGGTGCCGCGCACGATGCCGACGCCGGTCTCGTCGCAGGAGGTCTCGATCCCCAGGACCAGAGGTTCGTCAGCCATTGCTCTCGGTTCCTTGTACGCCGTTGTCGTTGCTGTTGCTGGTGCTGGTGTTCTTGCCGGTGCCGGTGTTCTTGCCGGTGCCGGTGTTCTTGCCGTTACCGGTGCCGGTGCCCGCGCTGTTGCTGTCGCCCGCGCTGTCGATACTGGTGCCGCTGTCGCCGCCCGCGTCAGGGCCCTTCCCGGTCCCCCCGCCGGAGGCGCCCCCGGCACCGTTCACGGACGTGGCCGGGTCGCTCAGCCGCATCACCAGCGCGTCCACGTTGCCCGGTTGGTAGTAGCCGCGCCGGAAGCCGATCGGCTCGAAGCCGAACCGCTCGTACAGCCGCTGGGCCCGCACATTGTCGACCCGGCATTCGAGCATCACCTCGGCGCACTCGAACGCGGTCGCCGCCCGCAGCAGCTCGGTCAGCAGCCGGGCGCCGAGCCCGCTGCCCCACAGCTCCCGCGCGACGGCGATGGTCTGCACGTCCCCCTGCTCACCGGCGGTGACCAGCCCCGCGTACCCGACGATCCGCCCGGGGCCGGACTCGGCGACCAGATAGCGCCGGGTCGCCTCGGGGCCGCGCGCGTGCGCCAGCTCGGACCAGAACATGCCGCGCGACCAGGCGTCCTCGGGGAAGAGCGCCTTCTCCAGCTCCAGTACGGCGTCGATGTCCCACCAGCGCATCTCGCGCAGCCGGGGCGCAAGGGACGGTTCGGTGGCCGGGGTCACGGTGGCGGTCACTTCGGGGTGACCACCTTGTAGTTCTTGGGGACCTGCGCGTCCGGGCGGCGCAGATACAGCGGCCGGGGCGCGGGCAGCTCCGCACCGGCCGCGAGCCGCTCGGCGGCCAGGGAGGCGAGCGCGGCGGCCGAGACATGCTCGGGCTCGTGCACCTGCGGGAAGGTCTCCGGGTAGAGCAGCGCGCCCGCGCCCACCGCCGGGAGCCCGGCCACCTGACCGGCGAGGTCGGCGGGGCGGTCGACGGCCGGGTCGGTCAGCCGGGTGCGGGAGTCGGCGTAGCGCGCCCAGTAGACCTCTTTGCGGCGGGCGTCGGTCGCCACGACGAACGGTCCGGGCAGATCGGCCGCGTAGGCCAGGCCGTCGAGCGTGCACACGCCGTGCACGGGGATGTCGAGCGCGAGCCCGAAGGTGTCGGCGGTCATCAGCCCGACCCGCAGCCCGGTGTAGGGGCCGGGGCCGATCCCCACGACGATGCCGGTCACGGCGTCCAGCCCGAGCCCGGCCTCGGACAGCACCCGGTCGACGGCCGGGAGCAGCAGCTCGCCGTGGCGGCGGGCGTCGACCTGACTGGACGAGGCGATGACGTCCGTTCCGTCGTGCAGGGCGACGGTCACGGCGGGGGTGGCGGTATCCAGAGCGAGCAAGAGCACGCAAACAGCGTACGGCGCTCGCGAGGCGGGCACTGCCGCCCCGGTCGGCGGCCCGGTGGCTGTTACGGTCACCTGGAAATAGTTACGAAGCGGACATTCCGCATTCTTCACACGTCTCACGTCACGTGTCTCACGTAATACGCCTTATCCGTCCTATATGTCTCATACGTCTCACGCAGAGGTGGCCGAGGTGACAAGCAGCAGCTCGGGGATCGTGTTCGGGCTCACCGGGGCGGCCCTCCTGACGGTCGGGGCGCTCGCCTACCAGGCGTTCGCGACCGCCCCCGCCAAGCCGGCCGGCGCGCAGGCGTCGGCCGCGAGCAACGCCCCCAAGGCGCCGCGCGACCAGCAGCACCCCAAGGCGCTGCCGGGCCGCAGCGGGCACGGCGAGCGGGTGGTGTACTCGCTGGACGACGACCGGATCTGGCTGGTGGCACCGGGCGACCGGGTCACACGGACCTTCACGGTGACCCCCTCCTCGGTCGACCCGGAGCCGGGCACCTACGGCGTCACGTCCCGCTCCAACCGGGCCACCGGCTCGGACGGCGCGGCCATCGAGCACGTGGTCCGCTTCACCTCGGTGGAGGGCGTCACCATCGGTTTCAGCGCGGCCGTGGAAGGCTCGGCGCCCACGCACGACCCGGCGGTGAAGACGGGCGGCATCCGGGAGGCCCGGCCGGACGGGGACGCGCTGTGGGAGTTCGCAACGATCGGCGCGAAGGTGGTCGTGATCCGCTGAGGCGGCGACCGAAGTGGACGACGACCTCCCCAACAGCGGGTCAACAGCCGACCGCGTAGGGTTGCCATTGGGTAAAGGTCGCGAATCACCCGAAACCAAGCCCACCCAAACGTTCTCTCTCGGGGCAGAGGTGTTCAACGAAAGGGAACAGTCATGCGAATAGGCAAGCGCACCCGATTCCTCGCCCTCCCCCTCGCCCTCACCACCGTCGCGACGGCGGCCGTCGCCGGCCTCACCACCGCCCCCGCACAGGCGGCCACCCGCCCCGGCTGGGCGGACACGACCTCACTGTCCGTGCATGTACGCGGACTCAGCCCCGGCGCGGGCCAGCGCTACGCGGCGGTGATCCTCACCAACAAGACGGACAGCGCCGTACGCACCGAGGGGTACGTCGGTCTGCAACTGCGCAGCGCGCGGGGCGAGGCCGTCCCGACCAAGGTCGTACGGGATCCCGGGCGCACCCCGCAGCTCACGCTGAAGCCGGGGCAGAGCGTCTACACCCTGCTGCACTGGACCGTCGTACCGGCGGACGGCGAACCCACGAAGGCCGAGCGGAACCCCATCCGGCTGGAGGTGACCCCGCCCGACGCGCACCGGCACCTGACCACCGCCTGGACGCTGGGCGAGGTGCTTCAGCACGGACGGATCGATGTCACGCCGCTCGCGAAGGGGACGGGGCCGGCGTCCTGACCACCATGGCCGTCGCCGTGGCTGTCGTCGTGGCTGTCGTCGTCGGCTCGGGGGCGCGGGGCGGGGTGGAGATCAGCTCCGCCGCCGCGCAGGAGGCCAGCAGATCGCGCATGGACACGGGCGTGTTCTCGATGGCCGAGTTCTCAATGGCCGACATGGACGCCTCCTGAAGTTCGGGGGCGGGGTAGTTAGGTGAACCTAACTACGTTCGGGATACCATGTGACCACGGAAAAGAGGGCGAACGCAATATCTTCCCGACGGCTTGTCGGAAAGTCCGCCGAATTCCTCGCCCCCACCGGGCGCCGGACGTCAGACGGTCAGCGCCTGGAGGTCCGCCGCCCGCCAGCGCGCGCCGATCCCGGTCAGCGTCACCTCGCGCACCTCGTCGGTGGTGTCCCCGACGGCCCGGTGGATCAGAATGTGCAACCGGTCCTCGGTCAGCTCCTCGACCTTGCCCTCGCCCCACTCCACGACCATCACCGACTCCGGCAGCGAGACATCGAGGTCGAGGTCCTCCATCTCGTCGAGTCCGCCGCCCAGCCGGTAGGCGTCGACATGGACCAGCGGCGGCCCGTCGCCCAGCGGCGGATGCACCCGGGCGATGACGAAGGTCGGGGAGGTGACCGCGCCGCGCACGCCGAGCCCTTCACCGACCCCGCGCGTGAGCGTCGTCTTTCCCGCACCCAGTTCCCCGGTGAGCATCACGAGGTCCCCGGCGCGCAGCAGAGCGGCCAGCCGGCGGCCCAGTTCGCGCATCAGCTCGGGGGACTTGACGGTCAGGGAGTGGGTGATCACCCCGGTGTCAGCCGGGTTGTGCGGTGCTGCTTCCATAGCCACCCACCGTAACCCCTGCGGGGACGGCGCCCACGCGGGTGAGCAGGTCGGCGAGACGGTCGGTGACCACCTCCGGATGCTCCAGCATCACCAGGTGCCCGGCGTCCGGGACCAGGACCAGTTCGGCGTCGGGCAGCCGGTCGGCGATGGCCTCGCTGTGCTCGCTGGGCGTGATCAGATCCCTGACCCCGGCCAGCACCAGCACCGGCAGCTCGGTGAACTGCTCCAGCGCCTCGGACTTGTCGTGCTCGGTGAACGCCGGGTAGAACTCCGCGACGACATCGATGGGCGTCGCCTCGATCATCCGTTCGGCGAACCGGGCCACCGCCGGATCGACGTCCCGCGAGGCGAACGAGTACCGCTTGATGACCCCGGCGAACAGATCGGCGGTCGCCCGCCGCCCCCGCTCCACCAGTTCGGCCTGCTGCCCGAGCGCCTTGAGCACCCCCGGCAGCACCCGCCGTACGGCGTTGACCCCGGCGACCGGCAGCCCGAAACTCACCTCGCCGAGCCGCCCGGCGGAGGTCCCCACCAGCGCCACGGCGACGACCCGGTCCCTGATCAGCTCGGGGAACTGAGCGGCGAGCGCCATGACCGTCATCCCGCCCATGGAGTGCCCGACCAGCACGATCGGCCCCTCGGGCGCGGCGGCGTCGATGACGGCCTTCAGATCCCGGCCGAGCTGATCGATACTGACCGGCTCCCGCCGCTCGATCTGCGCGAGTCCGCGCGCCGACCGCCCGTGGCTGCGCTGATCCCAGTACACGGTCCGCACGACACCGCGCAGCGCGGCCCGCTGGAAGTGCCAGGAGTCCTGGCTGAGGCAGTAGCCGTGACTGAAGACGACGGTGACCGGGGCGGGCGCCTTCCGCCCGAAGAGCCGACGCCGCCGGGGCGCGAGTCCATCCCCCTTCTCCGACGCCGCGGACTTCTCCCCCTTCTCCCCCTTCTCCGACTTCTCCGGTGTCTCGACCTCATCGACCTCGTAGTACAGCTCGGTGCCGTCGTCGCCGTGGGCCCGGCCGGGGTTGCCGCGCAGCGAGCCGTACGGGCCCGCCGAGTCCAGGGCCAGCCGGGCCTTCTGCCGTATGCCCCGTCCGACGGTCATCCGCTCTATCGCGACCCCGGCCGCCGCGCCCGCCGCGAGCACTCCTATGGCGGCACCGGCGATCCCGGTCGCCTTGCGCCAGTTGGGCCCGGCGCCGCTGTCGGTCACGTACCGCTCCCGTCGGCGTCGGCGTCGGGGTCGGCGTCGGGGTGCACATGGACGCGGGGCACCCGGGTGCCGATCCGGGTGACGATCTCGTACGCGATGGTCCCCGCGGCCTGCGCCCAGTCCTCGGCGGTGGGCTCGCCGCGGTCGCCGGGCCCGAACAGCACGGCCTCGGTCCCGGCCGGGGGCTCGTCCCCCCCGAGATCGACCACGAACTGATCCATGGCGATCCGCCCGGCGACGGTCCGCCATTTGCCGCCGACGAGTACGGGACCGCGGTCGGAGGCGTGGCGGGGGATGCCGTCGGCGTAGCCGACCGGGATGAGGCCGAGGGTGGTGGCGCCGGGGGTGGTGTAGTGGTGCCCGTAGCTGACGCCGTGCCCGCCGGGCACCTGCTTGACCAGCGCCACCGACGCGGTCAGCGTCATCACCGGCCGCAGTCCGAGGTCGGCGGAGGTACCGATCTCGGGGCTGGGTGAGATGCCGTAGACGGCGATCCCGGTGCGGACGAGATCGAAGTGGCTCTCGGGGAGGGTGAGGGTGGCCGGCGAGTTGGCGAGGTGCCGCACCTCGGGCGTGACGCCCTTGCCCTCGGCCAGCGCGAGCATCTCCCGGAAGCGGGCGAGCTGGGCGGCGATGGAGGGGTGCCCGGGTTCGTCGGCGCAGGCGAAGTGGGACCAGAGCCCGGTGATCCGGAGCAGCCCGGCGGCCTGGGCCCGCAGCGCGGCGTCGACCAGCCGTTCCCAGTCGCCGCCCGGCTGACAGCCGTTGCGCCCGAGGCCGGTGTCGGCCTTGAGCTGGACACGCGCGGGCGTCGCCGTGCCCCGGACCGCGGCGATCACCTCGTCCAGCGCCCACATCCCGCTGACGGACACATCGATATCGGCCTCGACGGCCTCCCGCCAGGGCCCGCCGGGGGTCCAGAGCCAGCACATGATCCGCCCGGGAATCCCGGCGGCGCGCAACGCGAGCGCCTCTTCGGGGGTGGCCGTCCCCAGCCAGGTCGCGCCCGCGTCGAGCGCCGCCCGCGCGCAGGGCACGGCCCCGTGCCCGTACGCGTCCGACTTCACGACCGCCATCAGCTGCGCGCCGGGCGCGGCCTCGCGCAGGACCCGCACGTTGGCGCGCAGCGCGGCGAGGTCGATCAGGGCACGGGCGCGTGCGGGGGCACTGGACAGCGGCACGTTCTCAGCGATCACAGTCATGACGGGTCCAGTGTCTCAGAGGGGGGTGGGGGGCTTGTAGATCGCGTGCGGCTGGACGGTGGCTGATCGCGCAGTTCCCCGCGCCCCTTCAGGACGTGGCGGTGACCGGCACGAGCAGCCCCCTCAATCCGTATTGACCATCACTCCCGCACATCCCGCCAGGCCCCCGGAATCCCGTCCGCCACGTCATGCGCCCCCACCGGCGCCCCATCCGCCGCGAATCTCCCCGCCAGCCCATGCAGATACGCCGCCACACTCCCCGCGTCGAGCGCCGGGAGCCCCGCCGCCAGCAACGACCCGGCGAGCCCCGACAGCACGTCCCCGCTCCCGGCGGTGGCCAGCCACCCCGTCCCCGTAGCGTTCACCCGTACGACGTTGTCACCGCCCCCGGCGACCAACGTCGTGGACCCCTTCAACAGCACGGTCGCCGAGAACCGCCCCGCCAACTCCCGCACCGCAGCCAGCCGACCCCCCTCCACCTCCTCCCGGGCAACCCCCAGCAGCGCAGCCGCCTCCCCGGCATGAGGGGTCATCAGCGTCGGAGCGGACCGCGCCCGCACCGCCGCCGGATCCGCGAGCCGCAGCCCGTCGGCGTCGATCAGCACGGGTACCTCGGCCGCGACCACCTCGGCGACCGGCCCCGACTCATCGCCCATCCCCGGCCCGACGACCCACGCCTGCACCCGCCCGGCGTGGGCGGGCCCCCGGTCGGAGACGAGCGTCTCGGGAAACCGCGCGATCACGGCGTCCGCGCCCGGCCCCACGTACCGCACGGCCCCGGCCCCGCCCCGCAACGCCCCCGCGACGGCCAGCACGGCGGCACCGGGATACCGCCCGGACCCGGCGGCGATCCCGACGACCCCCCGCCGGTACTTGTCACTCTCGGCCCCCGGCACCGGCAGCAGCGCGGCCACATCCACATGCTGAAGCGCTTCAAGCTCGGGCTCACCGGTCAGCACGTCCCGGAGCCCGATGTCGACGAGCCGCACGGCCCCGGCGTACTCGCGGGCGGGATCGATCAACAGCCCCGGCTTATGGGTCCCGAAGGTAACGGTCAGATCGGCCCGGACGGCGGCACCGCGCACCTCCCCCGTGTCGGCGTCGACGCCACTGGGCAGATCGACGGCGACCACGGCCGCGCGGGACCGGTCGGCGGCGTCGGCGAGGGGCACGGCCTCGCTCCGCAGCCCGCCCGAGCCCCCGATCCCCACGATCCCGTCGACCACGAGGTCGGCCCGCTCGATCAGCGCCTCGGCCCCCGGCACACCGGTCACGCGCCCGCCCGCCCGACGCAGGGCGGCAAGCCCCCCGGCGTGCGCCCGCGCGGGCGACAGCAGTACGGCGGTGACTCCGGCCCCTCGTCCGGCCAACCGAGCCCCGGCGTAGAGGGCGTCACCCCCGTTGTCTCCGCTCCCGACCAACAACACCACCCGGCTGCCGTACACCCGCCCCAGCAGATCGGCGCAGGCGGCGGCCAGCCCAGCGGCGGCCCGCTGCATGAGGGCCCCTTCAGGCACCCGTGCCATCAGCTCCCGCTCAGCGGCCCTGACGGTCTCGACGCTGTACGCAGTACGCATGCGTTCGAGTCTCTCGCGAACGGGGAGTCACCGCACGGAACCGGTCACCCCTCGGCGATGACGACGGCGGAGGCGACCCCGGCGTCATGGCTGAGCGAGACGTGCCAGGAGGCGACCCCGAGAAGCGCGGCCCGCGCGGCCACGGTCCCGGTGACCCGCAGCCGAGGCCGCCCGCTGTCCTCGACATACACCTCGGCGTCGGTCCAGTGCAGCCCGGCGGGCGCCCCGAGCGCTTTGGCAAGGGCCTCTTTGGCAGCGAACCGCGCGGCAAGCGAGGCGACACCGCGCCGCTCCCCGCTGGGCAACGACAGCTCACTGTCCAGGAAAAGCCGCTTGGCCAGCCCGGGGGTCCGCTCCAGCGACGCGGCGAACCGCTCGATCTCAGCGACGTCGATCCCGACTCCGATGATGCTCACGCGGGCACTCTACGACTCGCGCGAGCATCACTCGTCAGACCAAGCTCAGCCGGCGCCCCCCGGGCCCCCGGACTCCCCATCGAGCAGTTCCTCGGCGCTCCGCACCGACCCGGCGCGGTCCAGCCAGAGCCCGACCTGGACGAGATCGGCACAGCCGAGGATCCGCTCGCGCGCCTCGTCGGACACGGCGATCCCCCGCACCTCAAGCACGCGCAGCACGCCCTTGGCCTCCCCGGCAGCCATCCCCACGGCCTGCCCTTCGGCCTTTCCTTCCGCCCGCCCCTCGGCCCGCCCGTCGGCCTTGCCGTCGTAGTAGACCTCTTCCATGAGCGTGCCCCGGCCGGGAAAGTAGTTGGTGAACGGCATGATCGTGGTCCTCCATGTTTCTCCGGCAGGGGTGTTGCTCAGGGCGGTGTCAAGGAACTGGATGAAGTACCTGGCGTCCTCACGATCCAGCTTGGAGGCGCCGCGGACCGTCGCATCCAGTATGGCCTCGATACCCGGGCTGTTGGCATGGGTCAACGCGGAGAACGCCGCCATCGCCGGTTTCTCGGCGACCGTTCGCTCATCGGTGATCACGGGAACGTTCTCCGGCCCCACGACCAGGGGATACGTCCGCTGAGAGATCCAGCCGCGCGCTCCGCACGCGAACGGTCCGGCGGCCCATTTGGCCGTGGCACGGTCCCGGCAGACCACCAGCAGCAGGACCGGCAGTTCGTACCTGGATTGGAGATAGGCCACGTAGTAAGGCCAGCTCGACTCCTTCTTGGAGTTCCGCTTCTCCTGTGCCTCGACCGCCAGGATGAACGCCTCACCGTCGGCGCCGCTGACGCGCAGCACGGTGTCGACGTAGCGGGCCAGCGGCTTGGTCTCCGTGGCGTCGGAGACGATCGCCTCCACCGTCGTCTTCTCGGGTAGCTCGATGTCCAATAGCTGGAAGACAGGTTTCAGGATCTCAGGCCGCTCCTGAAAGATCCGGTGCATTCCTTCATGGGCTGATGTGACCATGTGCCCACCTTTGTGGCGTACGAGGCAGAAAATCCAGCCGGGCAGGGTGCGTTCACCTATTCGAGTTACGGAAAAACGTTCACGCCACCGAACTCAGCTGGCACCAGACGTACTTGCCCGGATCGCCACCACCGGTCAGCCATCCCCAACGGTCGGAGCACGCCCGTACGAGTTCGAGACCGCGCCCGCCCTCCAACTCACCCAGCAGATCGAGCCGCTCGGGGGCACACGGCGGCTCCGGCGGTTCGGGGTCGGCGTCCCAGGCCCCGATCCACAGCACCCCGTCCGACCAGCTCACGCGCATCGCCGCCGGCCCTTTGGTGTGCCGTACGGCGTTGGAGACCAGCTCGGCGGCGAGCAGCTCCGCGAGGTCGACGAGGCCGATGAGTCCGTGGATGGTGAGGATGAGACGGAGGGTGCGGCGGCAGACGGTGACGGCGCGGAGGTCGTTGGGGATGTTGAGCGAGTACTCCCAGGACTCTGTTTCGGGCATGGGGTAACTCCGTTCAGGGGTGGGGGGTTGGCGTTACCGGGTCGGGTCGGTGTCATTGCCACATCCGTCACAGCAGGACGAAGCGGTGCGCTTCCGGCACCCCGGCGTTCCGCAGAGTGTGCGTCGCATCACTGAAGGTAGGGTAAAAATTTGTACCTTCGCAAGCGGCTCGCATAGCCTGCCGCCCGAACGAGTCGGTGGCACTGGGACAGTTGAGAACAAGGAGGCAGTCATGACACGCAGGCGGCAGCCCACCGCACGCCAGGAGCGTCTGGGCGCTGAACTGCGAAAACTGCGTGAGGCAGCAGGGTTCAAGGCACGTGAGGCAGCATCACTGCTAGGAACCGACTCAGCGCACATGAGCCTGATCGAGTCTGGCTTCTCAGGTGTGAGTGAGGTGCGCGTACGGCAACTCGCAGCTCACTATTCGTGTACCGACAGCAAGTTGGTTGACGCACTGGCAGCCATGGCGACCGATCAGACGCGCGGCTGGTGGGAGGAGTACCGGGGCAAGCTCGCCACCGCGTTCCTGGACTTGTCCGAGCTGGAGCACCACGCCGCGTTCCGATGGGATGTGGACTTCCTGTACATCCCAGGGCTACTCCAGACCGAGTCATATGCCCACGCACTGTTTTCCTACATGAACCCACAACATGCCGGGCCTGAAATTGAGTGCTGGGTGCAACACCGGATGAGGCGGAAAATCATCATCGCGCGCCCCAACCCCATGCTGTATGAGGCCGTCATCCACGAAGCGGCACTACACATCAGGGTCGGCGACCGTGCTGAAACTCGTGCTCAACTCGACCGCGTTCTGGAACTCTCCGAAGAGAACCACATCACCGTACGTGTCATCCCATTTGACCTGGATCGTTTCGCGGGAGCCGGAAGCGCGATGGCGTATGCAGGCGGCCCAGTCCCCAAGTTGGACACTGTGGTACGCGACAGTCCGGACGGCACTGGCTTCGTTGGTGCGGAGGCACAACTCAACCGGTTCCGAATGATCTTCCACAAGCTGGAATCAGTGTCGCTTGAGGCCAAGACTTCACGTGATTTCATCCACAGGATGGCGAAGAAGCTGTGAGGCGCTACATGACCACTCCCGACAACTGGCGCAAGTCGTCGTACACCGGTGGCGGGGAGGGGAACGCCTGCGTCGAGATCGCAACCCACCCCACTCAGATATCAGTTCGCGACTCGAAGATCCCAACCGGAGTCATCGTCACTTTCACGGCCGGAGTCTTTACCGCTTTTGTCAGGGCCCTCAAGCCCACCGAATCCCCTGCTGGTGATTTCGCAAGGGTGTGCTCATGACCGACTCCATCCACTGGCACAAGTCCTCCCACTCCGGCAGCGGCGACGGCAACGCCTGCGTCGAGGTCGCGAACACCCCCACCCACACATCCATCCGCGACTCAAAGACCCCGGCCGGACCCACCCTCACCTTCCCCACCGGAACCTTCACCACCTTCGTAGAAGCCCTCAAACCCCCCACCAACAGCTACTCCACCGTCACAGACTTCGCCAAATTCCGAGGCTGATCCACCTCATTCCCCCTCGCCGTAGCCAACTCACAAGCGAACACCTGAAGCGGCACCGCCGCCACCACCGGCTGCAACAGCACCGGCGTCGCCGGAATCCGGATCAGATGGTCGGCGTAGGGGACCACCGCCTCATCCCCCTCCTCCGCGATCACGATCGTCCGCGCACCCCTCGCCCGGATCTCCTGGATGTTGGAGACGATCTTGTCGTGGAGGACGGAGCGGCCACGCGGGGACGGGACGATCACGACCACCGGCAGATCGTCCTCGATCAACGCGATCGGCCCATGCTTCAACTCCCCCGCCGCGAACCCCTCGGCGTGCATGTACGCCAGTTCCTTCAGCTTCAGCGCGCCTTCCAGCGCGACCGGGTAGCCCACATGCCGCCCCAGAAACAGCACCGTGTCCTTGTCGGCAAGGGTCCGCGCAAGCTCCCGTACCGGCTCCATCGTCTCCAGGACCCGCTCCACCGCCCCCGCGATCCCCGACAGATCCCGGACCACCGCCTGGATCTCGTCACCCCACTTCGTGCCCCGCACCTGACCCAAATACAGCGCGACCAAATAACAGGCCACGAGCTGCGTCAGGAACGCCTTCGTCGACGCGACCGCGACCTCCGGACCCGCGTGCGTGTACAGCACGGCATCCGACTCACGCGGGATCGTGGAACCGTTCGTGTTGCAGATGGCCAGCACCTTCGAGCCCTGCTCGCGCGCGTGCCGTACGGCCATCAGCGTGTCCATCGTCTCGCCGGACTGGGAGATCGCGATCACCAGTGACCGGGCGTCCAGGATCGGGTCCCGGTAACGGAACTCGCTCGCCAGCTCCACCTCGCACGGCAGCCGCGTCCAGTGCTCGATGGCGTATTTCGCGATCAGCCCGGCATGGAACGCCGTACCGCACGCGACGATGACGACCTTGTCCACCTCCCGGAGTTCCGCCGCAGGGATACGGACCTCGTCCAGCGTCAGTGACCCCTCCGCGTCGATCCGGCCCAGCAGCGTGTCGGCGACAGCCTTCGGCTGCTCGGCGATCTCCTTGAGCATGAAGTAGTCGTAACCGCCCTTTTCCGCGGCGGAGGCGTCCCAGTCGACGTGGTATGCGCGCACGTTGGCCGGGCGGCCGTCGAAGCCGGTCACCGTCACCCCGTCCCGCCGCAGCTCCACCACCTGGTCCTGGCCCAGCTCCAGCGCCGAACGAGTGTGCGCGATGAACGCGGCCACGTCCGACGCCAGGAACGTCTCGCCCTCGCCCACCCCGACCACCAGCGGCGAATTACGACGCGCGCCCACCACGACATCCGGTTCATCGGCGTGTACGGCCACCAGGGTGAACGCCCCTTCCAGCCGGCGGCACACCAACCGCATCGCCTCCGCCAGATCCGCGCAGGACGAGAATTCCTCGGCGAGCAGATGCGCCACGACCTCGGTGTCGGTCTCGGACGCCAGATCATGGCCCCGCCCGGCCAATTCGGTCCGCAGCGCGGCGAAGTTCTCGATGATTCCGTTGTGGACGACGGCCACCCGCCCGGCATTGTCGAGATGCGGATGCGCGTTCGCGTCCGTGGGACCGCCATGCGTGGCCCACCGGGTGTGCCCGATACCCGTCGGCCCGCTCGGCAACGGCCGCTCGGCGAGTTCCTTCTCCAGATTGACCAGTTTCCCGGCCCGCTTCGCGCCCGCGAGTCCACCGTCCGCGAGCACCGCGACACCCGCCGAGTCGTATCCCCGGTATTCGAGCCGCTTCAGACCGGCCATCACCACATCAAGAGCCGACTGGGGCCCCACGTATCCCACAATTCCGCACATACCCCGCAGCCTACGATCGACATCCCTCCCCAAAGGCTCACACCGTGCCCGAAATCGGAAATTCCCACGGTGGTACGAATGCCGGTCGCCGCTCCCCACCACCGCCGGGTACCCTCACACGCCGCCAGGCAAGAAGCACCGGCAAGAGGCGCTGGCAAGCGTCACACGCCGCTCACGTGACGCACCCCACCCCACCCCCCGTTCAATCTCCCGTAACAATGGACTGTGATCTCTCCGGTCTCCTCGATGCCCCGGAGCGCCCACCGGCACCGCCCGGAGGCGACTCCCTACGTCGATCTCACCCGCGCCGAGTGGAGCGCCCTGCGGGACAAGACGCCGCTCCCCCTCACCGCCGAGGAGGTCGAGCGGCTGCGCGGGCTGGGCGATGTCATCGACCTCGACGAGGTGCGGGACATCTACCTCCCGCTCTCCCGCCTGCTCAATCTCTACGTCGGCGCCTCCTCCGGCCTGCGCAGCGCGCTGAACACCTTCCTGGGCGAACAGGGCTCGCAGTCGGGCACCCCGTTCGTCATAGGGGTGGCCGGTTCGGTCGCGGTGGGGAAGTCGACCGTCGCCCGGCTCCTCCAGGCGCTGCTCTCCCGCTGGCCCGAGCACCCGCGCGTCGAGCTGGTCACCACGGACGGTTTCCTGCTGCCCACCAAGGAGCTGGAGGCGCGCGGACTGCTGGCGAGGAAAGGTTTCCCCGAGTCGTACGACCGCCGCGCCCTGACCCGTTTCGTCGCCGACATCAAGGCGGGCAAGGACGAGGTCACCGCCCCCGTCTACTCCCATCTGAAGTACGACATCGTCCCCGGCGAGAAGCTCGTGGTCCGCCGCCCGGACATCCTCATCGTGGAGGGCCTGAACGTCCTCCAGCCCGCCCTCCCCGGCAAGGACGGCCGTACCCGCGTCGGCCTCGCGGACTACTTCGACTTCAGTGTGTACGTCGACGCCCGCCCCGAGGACATCGAGCGCTGGTACCTGAATCGGTTCCGCAAGCTGCGGGCCACCGCGTTCCAGAACCCGTCCTCGTACTTCCGCAAGTACACCCAGGTCTCCGAGGAGGAGGCGCTGGACTACGCCCGTACGACCTGGCGGACCATCAACAGGCCCAATCTGGTGGAGAACGTGGCCCCCACCCGGGGCCGGGCCACCCTCGTCGTACGCAAGGGGCCGGACCACAAGGTGCAGCGCCTGAGCCTGCGAAAGGTGTGAGCGCCGCGCGGGACGCCTGTTAGAAAGGCGTCATGCTGCTGCATCTGCGCCTGATCACCCCGGCCGACCGGACCGCCGACGTGGTGCGTCTCATCGAGCACACCGTCGGCACCACGCACCTGGTGGTGATGGAGGGCGCGGCCCGCAACCCGCGGGGCGATGTCGTGATGTGCGATGTCGCCCGCGAGGCGGGCGACGAACTCCTCACCGGACTCCAGGACCTGGGCATCGAGGACAACGGCTCGATCGCCGTCGAGAACATCGACCTGTCCCTGTCCAGACGCGGCACCAAGGCCGAGGCGGAGGCCCCCGGCGAGGCCGCGGACGCGGTCCTGTGGGACCACCTCACCGACGCCACCCACGAGGAGTCCACGCTCTCGTTCACCTATCTCGCGTTCATCACGCTGGCCACGATGATCGCGGCCTGCGGTGTGGTGCTGGACAACGCGATCCTGATCGTGGGCGCGATGGCGGTGGGCCCGGAGTTCGGCCCGCTGGCCGGTATCTCCACGTCGATCGTCCGCCGCCGGCCCCGTCTCGCCGCCCGCTCCCTCGTCGCCCTGCTGGTCGGGTTCGCGGTGGCGATGGTGGTGACGGTCGGCTTCAGCCTCTTCATGGACGCCGTGGGCCTGTTCACCGAGGCCCAGTTGGAGGGCGAGCGCCCGCAGACCAGTTTCGTGTACGCCCCCGACTGGTTCTCGTTCGTCGTGGCCGTCCTGGCCGGCGCCGCCGGCACCCTCTCCCTGACCTCGGCCAAGTCAGGTGCCCTGGTCGGCGTGGCCATCTCCGTCACCACGGTCCCGGCCGCCGCCAACGCCGCCGTGGCCTTCGCCTACGGCGACCGTGCCCAGACCTGGGGCTCCACCGAACAACTCCTCCTCAACCTCCTGGGAATCATCCTGGCATCCACCCTGACCTTGCTGGCCCAGAAGTGGTTCTGGTCAAAAACCCGCCAGACCCTCAAACCCCGGGCAGGGCAGCGCACCTAGGGGCGCGGGGAACTGCGCGACCAGCCACAACGCACCGGAAAGCCCGCAGGGACAACGCACCCCCCACCCCGAACCCGCCCCCGAACTACCCCAGCGCAGACTTCACGGCGTCAGCCAACCGCCCCGCCACAGCCCGAGCCTGCTCAATATCCTCCGCCTCCACCATCACCCGCACCAACGGCTCGGTCCCGGAAGGCCGCAGCAGCACCCGCCCACTCGCCCCCAGCTCCCGCTCCGCCTCGGCCACCGCCGCCGCGACATCCCCCGACGACCCCACCCGCGACCGATCCACATCCGGCACATTGATCAGCACCTGCGGCAACCGCTCCATGACCCCCGCCAGCTCACGCAGCGACCGCCCGCTCTGCGCGACCCGCGCCGCCAGCATCAGCCCGGTCAGCGTGCCGTCCCCGGTCGTCGCGTGGTCGAGGATGATCACATGCCCGGACTGCTCACCGCCGAGGGCGAACCCGTGCTCCTTCATCTCCTCCAGCACATACCGGTCCCCCACCCCGGTCTGCACCACATGGATACCCTCACGCTCCATGGCCAGCTTGAAGCCCAGATTCGACATCACCGTCGCCACCACGGTCTGTGACCGCAGCGCCCCCCGCTCCCGCAGGGCCAGCGCCAGCACGGCGAGAATCTGATCCCCGTCGACCTCCGCACCGGTGTGGTCCACGGCCAGGCACCGGTCGGCGTCCCCGTCGTGCGCGATGCCCAGATCCGCGCCGTGCTCGATGACGGCCGCCGTCAGCTGCCCCAGATACGTCGACCCGCATCCGTCGTTGATGTTCAGCCCGTCCGGCTCGGCCCCGATGGTGATGACCTCGGCCCCGGCCCGCGAGAACGCCTCCGGCGACACCCGCGCCGCCGCCCCGTGCGCCTCGTCCAGGACGATCTTCAGCCCGTCGAGCCGGTTCGGCAGTACGCCGATGAGATGGGCGGCGTACTGATCGAACCCCTCGGTGTACTCCCGCACCCGACCCACGCCCGCGCCGGTCGGCCGGTCCCAGGGAGCGCCGGTGCGGTGCTCCTCGTAGACGGACTCGATCCGGTCCTCCAGGTCGTCGGCGAGTTTGTGGCCGCCGCGCGCGAAGAACTTGACGCCGTTGTCCGGCATGGCGTTGTGGCTGGCGGAGAGCATCACGCCCAGGTCGGCGCCGAGCGCGCCGGTCAGATAGGCGACCGCGGGGGTCGGCAGCACGCCCACCCGCAGGACGTCCACGCCCGCGCTCGCCAGACCGGCGACCACGGCGGCCTCCAGGAACTCCCCGGACGCGCGCGGGTCCCGCCCGACCACCGCCGTCGCCCGGTGGCCGGCGAACGTACCCGCCTCGGCCAGCACGTGGGCCGCCGCGACCGACAGCCCGAGCGCCATCTCGGCCGTCAGCCCCACGTTGGCGACGCCGCGCACGCCGTCCGTCCCGAAGAGTCGTCCCACTTGTCCTCCTGAGGAAGCGTCAGTACCGGAAGCCGTGCCGGAGCGGCCCGCGCACGCGTCTCCCACCTCCCAGGCATACTCACGATGCCTGGCCATCCGATCACACAAGCCTTTGAGCGTCTTGTGCCGTTATACGCCTGCGTACGCGAGAAAACGAACGCCCCGGCGGCACTGTGGCGTGCCGTCGGGGCGTTCGGAGTACGTACAAGCCGTACAGGCCGTACGGCCGGTGGTACGAAACGAGCCGTACCACCGGCCGGACGGGCGGACCGTACGCGCAGGCAGCGAGACTTAGCGCTTGCTGTACTGCGGGGCCTTGCGGGCCTTCTTCAGACCGGCCTTCTTGCGCTCGACCGCACGGTCGTCGCGGCGGAGGAATCCGGCCTTCTTCAGGGCGCCACGGTTGTTGTCGACATCGGCCTCGTTCAGGGCGCGGGCGACACCGAGACGCAGGGCACCGGCCTGGCCGGAGACACCGCCACCGGCGATGCGGGCGACCACGTCGTAGCGGCCCTCCAGCTCCAGCACCTTGAACGGCTCGTTGACTTCCTGCTGGTGCACCTTGTTGGGGAAGTAGTCCTCAAGGGTGCGACCGTTGATCTTCCACTTGCCGGTGCCCGGGACGATCCGGACACGGGCGATGGCGTTCTTGCGGCGGCCCAGGCCCGCGGCGGGCTGGGGCTCACCGAAGGCGGAGGCGAGGGACTCGGAGGTGTACTCACCCTCCACCGGCACCTCGGACTCGGTGGTGTAGCTCTCGATGTCAAGCTCTTCGAGCGGCTGCTCGGCAGTGGTCTCGGCCACGATGCTCCTCAGATTCTCTTCGGTCTTAGGGGTGGCCGGAATTACTGCGCGACCTGGGTGATCTCGAACGGGACCGGCTGCTGGGCCGCGTGCGGGTGGACCTCGCCGCGGTAGACCTTCAGCTTGGAGAGCATCTGACGGCCCAGGGTGTTCTTGGGGAGCATGCCCTTGACAGCCTTCTCAATGGCTTTCTCGGGGTTCTTGTCCAGCAGCTCGTCGTAGCGGACGGAGCGCAGACCGCCCGGGTAGCCGGAGTGGCGGTACGCCAGCTTCTGGGTCCGCTTGTTGCCGGAGAGGTGCACCTTGTCGGCGTTGATGATGATGACGAAGTCACCGGTGTCGACATGCGGCGCGTAGATCGGCTTGTGCTTGCCCCGCAGAAGGGACGCTGTGGTGGAGGCGAGACGGCCCAGGACGACGTCCTGAGCGTCGATGACGTGCCACTGGCGCGTCACATCGCCGGGCTTGGGGCTGTACGTA
This sequence comes from Streptomyces sp. NPDC056734, assembly GCF_042790455.1. Taxonomy (NCBI): domain Bacteria; kingdom Bacillati; phylum Actinomycetota; class Actinomycetes; order Kitasatosporales; family Streptomycetaceae; genus Streptomyces; species Streptomyces sp. NPDC056734. The sequence goes on along the minus strand of NZ_JBHTZD010000017.1, from coordinate 165,454 downwards.
CGCACGGTTCGTAGCCTTCGCTTCGAGTGAATGGTCCTGAACAGGTCACCGAAACGATCACGACAGCCTGGACCGCACGGCGGCGACGCATACCGCGTAATGGGGTCGCTGGTCATCGGCCCGGTGGACCGGTGTAAGGGCCCGTCCCGTGAGAATGAGCAAGCCAATACACAACGAACAAGCAGAATACCCGGGCTCCTTTTGTCGGTCAAAACGAGCGGGAACCCGCCACCCGAAGAGCCACTTCCCTCCCATTCCGTCACCATTCCCCCACACAGTGCGACGATCACCCTCGGACGGCGGGCCGAACCACCCCCAGATATCCCTATTTGCCGGTCGTAAGGGTTCGAACGTCGCGGTCCGCAGGGCCCGTTGAGCCGGAACAGCCGTTCTCCCCACCCGTCTAAGATGCGCCTCATGAGCTATGGGCAGGGGGGACCCCAGTCCCAGTGGGATCCCTGGAAACCGCATTCGCAGCAGCCCTGGAACAGCGGCACCGACGACGGGACGCCGGACTGGGCTGCCCTCGCCGAGGCCTCCGAGGCCCGCAAGAAGCGGCGCCGGCTGCTGTTCATCGGCGGCGGGGCGCTCGCCACCATCGCCGTCGGCACGGCCGTCGCGGTGGCCGTGGTGTCCGCGAGCGGCGACAGCGACAGCACGGACCAGCGCGGCTCCCAGCTCCCCTCCAGCGCGGACATCCCGAGCGGCTCCGCCCCGGCGCCGTCGTTCGAGCCGACCAGCGCTCCGCCGCCGCTGGACCCCGAGGAATTCATCTCCAGCGCGACCAAGGACACGGCCCCGCTGAGCGCGGAGAGCCTGTTCCCGGGCACCCAGCTGACCATGGGCGAGACCGTCTACCAGAAGGGCCCCACGGCCGACACCAGCGACTGCGGCTCGGCCGCCCAGGGCACCCTCCCCAAGGTCCTGGACGACAACGGCTGCACCCGTCTGCTGCGGGTCTCCTACACCAAGGACGGCGTGGCGGTGACGGTCGGCGTGGCCGTCTTCGACACCGAGGCACAGGCGACCGAGGCCAAGGGACAGGCCGACGACGAGAGCGTCGTCTCCGCCCTGTCCGGCGGCGGCATCGACGCCTTCTGCAACGCCGCGATCTGCCGCTCCACGACGAATTCCTACGGCCGCTACACCTACTTCACCGTCGCCGGCTTCACCGACGGCAAGGACGTCACGACCGACGACACGGCGGTCTTCGCCACCGGCGACGACCTGGCCGAATTCACCTTCCGCCAGATCCGACGCCGGGGCGAGGCCCAGGCGTCGGCGGAGGCGGCGGCGAACTGACCGCGCCGCCTCCCGGTCCCTCCCCGCCCCTCCCGGTCCCTTCCGGCCCCTCCCGGTCCCTCCCGCGCCGGGCCGTCGCGTCACAGGCGCTTGGCGCTGCGCAGGGTCTTCGCGTAGTAGCCGTTCCCGTCGAGGCGGGAGACACCGCCGACGTCCCCGATGGTGGGTCCGTTGACCTCTTCCCGGCTGGAGATGAAGATCAGATGGCCCTCGGTGTCGTACCCGAGGACCATGCCCACATGGTCCAGACGGTCCTCGGTGCGGCTGTCGAGCTTGAAGAAGACCAGGTCACCGGGTTGGAGCTGGTCGATGGCCGAGGGCCGGTCGGCCGCCGAGACCCCGGTCAGCGGCAGGATGTCGGCGCCCACGTCGGACCGCGCCATACCGTTGGCGGTGCGCGGCAGCCCGTCGCCGGACCCGTCGTCCGCCGACATCAGGGGATAGCGGGCGCGGTAGCCGAACATCATCCGGATGTAGCCGGAGCAGTCGAGCGCGCGGGCCCGCATGGAGTCCGGCGACCCGACGGCGCCGTCCCGGAACGGGTACGAGACGCCGAGATAGTCGTAGAAGTCGGACTGCTCCAGGCGCAGGTCGCCGTCCTCGGCCCCGGTCGTGTTCAGCGGGCCGAAGTCGGCGTCGCCCGCGTAGACCGTGCCCTGCTCGTCCTTCTTGTCGGCGGCTCCGGCCACGTACTGGAAGGCGATGGCGAAGAGATCGTCCTCCTCGCTGTCGCGGTACTCGTCGTACCACTCCTTGAACCAGCTCTCCTTCTCCGCGCCCTCCGTCCACGGCTCCGGCATGATCCGCACCCAGTCGGTGGTGGAGACCTTGGAGCTGGTCGACGACGGCTCGGTGAAGGTGCGGGCCGGGCCGGTCAGCGTCGCCGACCGGGCACCGTCGGTGAGCACCGCCTTGATCTGGCCGTCCGCGCCCCGCAGCACCGACCGCGCCGGATTCTCCAGCCGTGACCAGGTCTGCTCGGCCGGGTCCTCCGAGGCTTCGGCCGAGCCGCCGAGCCCGTCCAGGACACTGACATTGGTGATCTCCGTCACTCCCCCCTCGTCGGTCTTGCGCAGCTCCACGGTGAGGTAGCCGGAGGTCGCCACCAGCGCCAGCACCACCAGGCCGGAGACCACCGGCCGCGGCTGCTTCTTCCCTTTCCCTGCCATCGGTTTACTCCTCGGTTCCGGTTCAGACGGTGGGCATGATGCCGAGCAGCAGCCCGGCGGCGACGACGATGTACGCGAGCAGCGAGACGGTGCCGGTGGCCAGCAAGGTGGGCCCCTTGGGCTGGCGGACCAGCTGGTAGGCGATCAGGCCGGGCACGATGAAGCCCAGCGTCTGGTTGCCGTAGAGCAGCGGGAACTCCAGGGAGAGCACGATCATCACCGTGGCCTGGAGCAGGACGCCGAGCAGCACGACCGCGGCGAACAGCCGCTTGCCGTAGAGGATCACCAGCCGCTGCATGACCCTCGTACCGCCATAGGTGAGCGCGGTGACCCCGATCACCATGGCGGTCCGTTGCAGGTCCTCGATCAGGGTCAGGGCGAGCCACCCCGGCGTGATCATCCCGCCCGGGGACAGATTGGTGGTCAGGTAGCACATCAGGGAGAAGAAGAGGCCGATGGCAATGCCTAGGGCGGCCATCTCGGGCGTCAGGGCAGCGGTGGTCAACAGAGTCTCCGGGCGGCGCGGGCGGGCAGAACGGCGGGGCGGGGACGTCGGCGGGGGACGTCAGGGACGCGAGGGCGGCTCGCCGCTGCCGGACGGGGGGTACGGGGGGTGGGGCTGGGGGTGGGACTGGTCGTAGGCACTGTGGCCGTACGGGTCGTACGGGTGGTCCTGCGGGGCCTGGGGGGCGTAGGTGCCCTGGGGGTCGTAGTCGTAGGTCCCCTGGGGGTCGTAGGGGCCCTGGGGGGCGTACGACCAGACCTGTTCGTCCGTGGCGTAGGGGGTGCCGTCCACGTGGGCGGCGGGCTGGTGGCCGGCCATGGGGTCGTACGGGTGTTCGGTGTACGTCCCCGGCTGCTGGGCCGGAAGGTGCAGTACCGGGATCTCCTGGGTCTGGGATGCCTGGTAGCGCTCCTCCTGGGCCGCGGGGTAGGACGCGAACGGGTCCAGCCGGTCCGCCGACGCGGCCACCACCGGCTGCTCGGTCCCGGGCTCGGGGGCGCTGTCGTCCTCGGGGAGTTCGGCCAGGTACTCCAGGAGTTCCTCGCCCTGGCCGTGGATGTTGCCGATGGCGACGAGCGAGGCGTCGGCCGCCATCCGGCCGAGCAGGGCCGGCATGAAGTCCTCGGCCGGGCGCCGGTCGCCGCCCAGGTCGATGGCCTTCTCGCGCCACTCGGCGGGGATGGCGTCGATGGCGCTCTTGGCGGGGTGCCCGATGACGAAGACGTTGTCCGGCTCCAGGTCGGGGACGATCTCGCCCATCTGGCCGTTGCGCTCGACCCGGTCGGGGCGGCAGTTGATGACGACGTTCAGGGGCCGGTGGACGGCGCCGAGGTCGAGCAGCTGGTTGATGTTCATCAGCGTCGACTCGGGGTCGTTCGCCGCGAAGACATTGGCGAAGGCGAGGCGCTTGCCCTCAGGGGTGACATACCGCTCGACCGAGAGCACTCCGGGGTCCGGCGGGGCGTCGTACATGCCCTGGAGGGCGACCTGCCGTTCCACGCCCACCAGCTCGGCCACGACCAGGGCGATGGCGACGTTCTCCTTGAAGGTGAACCAGCTGAACCCGCGCAGTTCCTCGTCCGTGACCATGTCCGGGTCGGCGTAGACCAGCTTGCAGTTCCGGGCGTCGGCCTCCTCCTGGAGGATGTGGAACCGCTCCTTCTCCGCGGTCACGCAGATGCCGTCCTGCGGCATCGAGCGGCACAGGGAACGCGCCACGTCGTCCAGGGTCGGCCCCATCTCGGCGAGATGGTCCTCGCGCACATTGCACAGCACACCGATCGTGGAGCGGATCAGCTTGCTCTGGTTGACCTCCTGGAGGGCCGGCATCACCGCCATGCACTCGATGACCAGGGCGTCGGGGCGGTAGGCGGCGGCCCGGCGGACGATGCCGATCTGCTCCACCACATTGGCGATGCCGAACTTGCGGTAGACCGGCTCCTCGGTGGCGTCGGGGTGGATGAACCGCGCCGCCGTCCCGGTGGTCTTGGCGACGGTGACCACCCCGCCGCCGCGCAGGGCGCCCGCGCAGAGCCGGGTGATGGAGGACTTGCCGCGGATGCCGTTGACGAGCACGCGCGAGGGGATGCTGTGCAGGCTCGCGTAGTGCCTGCGCTGCTCCACGATGCCTCCCACCAGGAGTAAGAGGCTGCCGATCAGCAGCACGACGTAGAGATAGAGCACGGCGGGTCACCTTCCTCGCGCGGCGAGCGGCCCGTCGGCGACGGCACCGGGGACGGCCGTCACCTCCAGCTGCCGGCGCGCTTCGTGCTGTCTGCGGGCCAGCAGCTGCTGGCGGAGCAGTTCGAGGCTGCGCACCACGGCGCCCACCTCGTCGTGATAGCGGGGGAAGTGCACGGTCTTGAGGTCACCGTCGGCGAGACGCTCGGCCGCGGCGGCGAGCGCGCGCAGCGGGCGGGCCACGACCAGGTGCACCCAGCCCAGGCAGACGACGATGGCGGCGAGCCCGAGCATGCCCGCGAGCACACTGCGGTCCTCAAGTTCGTAGGGCGCGATCTCGAACTGCTGGGCGTTCTGCCAGCTGACCACCGACCAGCCGATGTCGGCCGCGGCGCCACCGCCCGTGAAGGGCGCCGCCGCGGCGACGGTGACCCCGCCCCCGTCGCGGATCAGCAGGCCGTTCTCCACCGGGCCCGCGCCGATCTGGACGTTCCCGGCGCGCACCAGGCCGGTGAGGGAGTCGCTCGGCAGTTCCTCGAAGGCGAGGAAGCCGTCGTTGGCGGCGAGCGTGCGGTCCTCGGCGTCCACCACACGGACCTCGCCCAGACCGGGCCGGTTCAGCAGCGAGTTGAGGAACTCCACCCGCACCTCGCCGACCAGGGTGCCGCCCTTCTCCCCGGGCATCGGCGCCCCGGTCTGGATCACCGGCTTCTCGCCGCCCTCGCCGGCGACCCGCACGAGCGGCAGGTCCGGCCCGTCGCCCCAGTTCGCGGCGGGCTCCGCCCCGGCCCGGGCGGTGACCTTGCCGTCCTGGTCCAGGAGGTAGAGGGACTGGTAGCGGGCGTGTTCGCCCAGGGTGTCCTCCAGCAGCCGGGTGATCCCCGCGGCGTCGGCGTCCGCGGGGATGAGCCGGGTGGTGGAGACCAGGTCCGCCTGGGCCTCGTTGAGGGCCCGTCGCACCCGGTCGGCGACCAGGTCCGTGCGGTCGCGCTGGTCATTGACCATGGACGCCGGGACACTGACGGAGTCGTCCGTACGGTTCAGCAGAAACCCGACCGGGACGCACCACAGCAGCAGCATCACGGCCGTGAGGGCGAGCGGTACGCGCACCCCTAATCGCGTCTTGGAGCGCCCGGCGGACGGCGCGTCGCCGCTCACGGCACCGGCCATCCCGGACCGCAGCCGCTCAAGGGCCCGGCCGATACGCGCGGCCTCGCCCCAGCGGGGCACGTCCACCGGGCGGGTCAGATCGCCGCGGGCCAGCCGCCGCGACTCCAGGAACAGCCGCAGCAGCGGTCGCTGCACCGAGGCCCAGAGCACGGTCACCGCCAGCAGTCCCAGCACCACCAGCGCACCGGCCACGAGCAGTCCGTACAGCTCCCGGTTGCCCTGGCTGACGCTCTGCTGCTGGACGACCGGGAGCATGGCGACCACGGTCAGTCCGAGTCCGGCGCCGACGCTCTCCTTCTCACCGGGGTCGGACGAGGAGAGGGAGGCGTAGCCGGCCGTGGTCAGCCGGCCGCTGAACACCTCGCCGAGCAGCGTGCCGCTGACGCCCGGATAGCCGCCCGAGCCGGGTTCATTGGCGCTGACCGGGTGCTCGCCGGCCAGCTCCGCGGCGCGCTCGGACAACTCGGTCATCTGCTTCTGGAGGAAGGCGAGTTCATCGCGCTGCTCGTCGGTTTCGAGCGCCTCGGACTGTTCGAAGCCGGCCGTGGCGAGGACCTCCCCGTCCGCGGCCACCACGGCCATGGTCCGGAAGGGTCCCAGGTTGATCGCCGGTACGGACAGGCTGCTGGACGCGATCAGCAGGTGCTGCGGCTGCCCCTCCCAGCTCAGCACCGCCATGGTCATCAGGCGTACGTCACCGGTGTTCAGCCGCACCATGCGGGGCACCAGGGCCTGATCGCCGGTGAGCACGTCCTCGGTCAGCCAGGCCAGCGGGATCTGCTCGCCCCTGGCCGCCTGCACCTTTCCGCTCTCCAGGTCGAGCACGGTGGTGCCGGTCCACTTCTGATAGGTCGTGCCCAGATCCGACAGGACCTGCTCCGGCTCGACCGGCGCTCCGGCGTTCAGTACCGCGGCGGTGCGGTTCAGGTCCGCGACCCGCTCGTCGGTGGAGGCACGCAGCGCGATCGCCCCGTCCTCGGCGAAGTGCTGCTGCGAGGTCAGTACGGCGTCGGACACCACCGCGTCGCCGGCGGGCCCGAGCACCTTCGCGGTGAGCCCCGCGATGGCCAGGGTCAGCACGAAGAGCAGGGCGATGGGGGGCCGGATGCCGCCCAGGAGCGGCATGTCCGCGCGTCTTCGGCTCCGCCGCCGCCCCCCTCCGCGCTCGAACGCGGCCAGGATGGATGCCACCGGTGGTCAACCTCTCAAGCGTGTGTGGGTGTGCAGACCGCCGTAGAAATTCGGCGGGCGTTCCGCGGTAGTTCCGTCGGAAACCGATCACGACGGCACCCGGAAGCTGTCATACAAGAATCCAGACTCTTCACAACTGCCAGGGTTGTAGCGGGAGTTGGGACCTGGCTTGTGCTGTGCATCACAAACTGAGCGCACGGGAACCGAGCGCACCGGAACCGAGCGGCTCGGCACACCGGCCCGAACGGCTCGGCGCACCGGAGGAAGGGACCTCAGCCGGCCGCCGGACTCTCCAGCTCCTCCAGACCGTCCCCGCCCGGTGCCCCCCGGTTGTAGAGGAAGCCCCGGGTGCGGTCCGCGGCCAACTGGTAGCGGGCGAGCCGGTCCTCGGACAGCTCACCGGGCTCGTCCAGCACAGTGCGCACATCCACCAGCCGGTGGTCCGTGACCGCGCCCTCCGGGACCTTCTCACCGGGCTCGACCTCGGGCGGGATGTCCACGAGGGTGGTCCGGTAGCGGGCGGAGACGTCCCAGCCCCCGTCGGTGGTCTCCCGGAACTCGAACCACCCGATGGCCCCCTCCTCGGTGAGCCCGGTGGGAGAGCCGTGCCGGGCCACCTGGTTGCCGAGGCTGTAGGCGACCCAGGTGCCATTGACCTGCTGGATCGGCTGCACCACGTGCGCGTGGTGCCCGATCACCAGGTCCACGCCGGTCTCGGTGGTGATCCGGTCGGCCAGGTCGAGCTGCGGCCCGCTGGGTTCGTTGTATTGCTCAAGTCCCCAGTGCACGGAGAGGATCACCACCTCGGCGCCCTCCGCACGGGCCCGCGCCTCGGCCTTCTTGATCTGCTCCAGGTCGGTGTACTCGACCGCCCAGCTCTCGTCGTCCGGCGGCGGGTTGAGGAAGGACTCCCGGGAGAAGGCGAGTTGGGCGACCTTGACCCCGTTGACGTCCCGGACGGTGGTCTGCTCTGCTTCCTCGGGCGTACGCGCCGAACCGGCGTGTCCGAGGCCGGCCTCGTCCATCGCGTCCAGGGTGCGCTGCACCGCGGGGAGCCCGTGGTCGAAGGTGTGATTGGAGGCGGTCGAGCAGGTGTCGTACCCGACGTCCTTGAGGGCGGTCAGGATCTGCGGCGGGACCAGGAATTCGGGGTACCCCTCGAAGGGTCCCTCGGGCTCCCCGACCGGGGTCTCCAGATGACAGATGGCCAGATCGGCCTTGCTGATGACGGGCTTCACCCCGGCGAGCAGCGGCCCGAAGTCCAGCCCGGCCTCGCCCGCGCCGCTCTTCTCGGCGTCCTTGGCGGCCTGCTCGATGAGTTCGGGGTGGATGAGCACATCACCGGAGGCGGCCACCGTGAAGGAGCGCCCGTCGGGCTTCACCTCCGGCGTCGCGGCGGCCGAACTGCACGCGGTCCCCAGCGCCAGTGCCGGAATCCATGCCAGCGAACGACCTAATCGGAGAGAACTACGAAGTGTCACTGCGACATGCTCACACGCAGAGGGGCGGCAACCGACCGCCAACAGTCACAGGACAGTCACACTTCGTCCAAACATTGGTGCAAATTGGACTACTTCTCTCCTTGATGAGCTGCCAGTCCCCCACCGCTGAGGAACCGGACCAAACGGCCCCGCCCGCCCGGGAGTTGGTGGACCTCCGCAGCCGGGTCCTCACCTACACCGAGGACCTCCCGCCGGACGGCGAGTACCACCCGCCCGGCGAGAGCGAGCGCGAGCGGCTGGCCGACGGCGTCGCCGAGCTGCTGACCGGTGACGCCGCCGCGGCGGACCAGAAGCTCGCCCCCCTGGGACTCGGCGTCACCCGCCTGACCGACACCGCCTCCGGCCGCCGCTACGACGAGATCGCCGCCGCCGGACCCGGCCCCGCCGCACAGTGGGGCCGGCTGTATCTGACCGCCGACTCCAGCCCGCGCTGGAACGTCCAGGTGCCCCACCCGACCGCCGACCGGCACACCGACGAGCTGGGCACCCGCCTCCTGGAGGAGACCCCGGGCGGCGCGCTGGTGGTGGCCGGCGCCCACCGTCGCGCCGGGGACGACGGCGCCGCGGATGTCGCCCACCGCGAGGACAGCGCCTTCCACACCATCGTCGTGGAACTCCAGCAGCACGGCGTCCCCGGCGTCCAGCTGCACGGCTTCGCCGACGCGGACGACCGGCCCTACGACGCCGTGCTCTCCACCGGCGCCGCGGAGAACACCCTCGGGGAGGTCACCGCCCTGGCCGACCGGATGGAACGCGACGGACTGGAGGTCTGCCGCGGCTGGCAGAGCCGCTGTCCGCTGGAGGGCGCCACCAACGTCCAGGGCAAGGCGGCACAGCGCCTGCACGTCCCGTTCGTCCATGTGGAACTGGCCCCCGGCGCCCGCGGCACCGGCTCCGACGCGTCGGTCACGGCCGACGCCCTCGCGGACCTCACCGCCACCTGGAACGACGGCTGACCACCGCGGGGTGAGGGACATCACGGGCGGGCCCGCCCGGCCCAGCACATTGGCCGAAATATCCCAGGTGCCGTGGATCTCACGGAGCCGGCCGTTGTCGTACAACACCGCTTCCGTGCCTGCCGGAAGAACACCCCGGAAGACACGAAACGGACCTACTACCTTTCCCGCATGATCACGACACAAGCCCTCGTTTGCTTAAATTCCGTCCACATTTTTCCCACAGCCGTTTCATACTTCACCCATACATGCGAGTATCGTGCTTCTGTTCGGTCTGTGGTTTGGGCGCCTGGGGGGGCATCTGAGCGGTAATGGGCCGAATGCGCCGAAGAAGGCGTTGAGGGGGGCAGGGAACCCACGCTTGATGCGCTATAGCACACCCGGTGTGCCATGGCCGAGATCTGTCGCTGCCTCAACGCACCAACGATCTCAGGGGAGTTCCGCAGCGACATGGCATCGTCACTGGTCACCGGGGGAGCGCCGCTGTCGCGGCAGAGCCAGAAACTGGCCAAACGCACGGCGTCCTGGAAGCCCGGCATCCTCCCGTTCCTGCTGCCCTTCGCCCTGCTGACCTTCCTGGGTCTGTGGACCTACCGTCCGAGCACCTCGGCCATGAGCTGGGTCCTGACCGTCGTCTGGTCGCTGCCCGTGGCAGGGGTGATGGTCGGCATCCAGGGGGCGCTGCTGATCCGCCGCCGGGTGCGCAAGAGCGATCTGATGGTTCCGCCCGCCCCGGCCGACCAGGACTTCCTGATCGCGCTCTGCCCGACCATCGGCCGGCACGACACCTACCCGGCGCTGGAACGTTCCATCTTGTCCTACGTGGAACACCTCCCCGAGTACTTCCCGTACCTGCGGGTCGACATCCTCACCGAGGAGGGCTGCGAGGCCGCCGAGGCCATCGACCGGCTCGCCGGCTCCCACCCGCTGATCCGGGTGATCACGGTGCCCAAGGACTACGCCCCTGCCAACGGCACCCGCTTCAAGGCCCGCGCCAACCACTACGCCCACGAGCTGCGGATCGAGGAGGGCGAGGCGCTGGACTACGTCTGGGTGCTGCACATGGACGACGACACCGGCGTCGGCCCCGACACCGCCGCCGCGCTGGCCCAGTTCATCAACCGGCAGCGCCGGGCCCACCCCGACAAGGCCAAGCACATGGCCCAGGGCATTCTGACCTACCCGCGCGAGAACGCGGTGAGCATGTTCACCTGGCTCGCCGACGCCGTCCGCCCCGCCGATGACATCGCCCGGTTCCGGGCGCTGACCGGCCTCGGCACCCCGGCCGCCGGGGTCCACGGCGAACTGCTCGTGCTGCGGGCCTCCATCGAGGCCGAGATCGGCTGGGACTTCGGGCCGAAGGAGATCGTCGAGGACGCCCGGCTCGCCCTGACCTTCTGCCGGAAGTACCCGGGCCGCAGCGACTGGTTCAACGGCCGCTGCTACGGCGCCTCCCCCGCCAACGCCAAGGACTTCATCAAGCAGCGCGAACGCTGGGCGTGGGGCCTGGTCGCCCTGTGCTTCAACCGGGCGGTGCCGCTGCGCTACCGCTGGTTCCTGTCGGTGTGCGTGACCACCTGGATCCTCGGCCCGCTCCAGCACATCGGTGCCGTGCTGCTCATCGGCTGGCTCCTCAACGACATGAACACCTCCCCCGTGACCCAGTCCGTGGTCATCCTGTGGGCACTCAACTTCGCCTATGTCATCTGGACCTACTGGGAGGGGCTGCGGCTGAACACCCTCGCCTCCCTCAGCGGCCGGCGCAAGTGGTGGGAGCCGATCGTCGTGGTCGCGATGATCCCGGTCTTCTCGGTGCTGGAGGGCCTCGGCGGCCTGCGGGGCTTCATCAAGTTCGCCCGGCGCGAGGAGAACAAGTTCGTCGTGATCGCCAAGCCCGCCTGACCGCCCGGCCGACCCCCGGAAGACACCTGACATGCGCTCACGACTGCCCTTGCTCGCCCTCTTCCCGGCGACCGTGCTCACCGTGGTGGTGGGCACCCCCTTCGTGCTCGGCGACCACCCGGTGCGCTGGGAGTCCGGATCACGCCTCCCGGAGATCGTGCTCCACGACTCCGAGGAGCCCGCCCGGCCCCCGCGCGCACCCGGTACGCCCACCGGCCCCGCCACCGGCACCGCCCCCTCCACCGCCTCCGGCCTCCAGGTCGCCAAGCCCTGGAAGGAGGGCATGCCCCAGTGGGGTGTGCAGCTGTACTGGGAGGAGGAGAAGGAGAAACGTTCCGGCAGCTTTATCGAGGCCCAGGCCCGCAAGCACGCCACCTATCTGATCGGGCTGGGCGCCAACTCGGTGTCCCTCTCCTTCCCCTACTTCACCGAGGGCGTCACCTCCAACGCCCTCGCCACCGGGGCCAAGACCCCCTCCCCCGGGCGGCTGGCCCAGGTGCTGAAGGTCTTCAAGGACGCCGGTTTCCGCACCACCCTGCGCCCGATCATGGACGAGGCGGCCCTGGACCCGCCGGACGGCTGGCGCGGCAACATCGAACCCGCCTCCCGCTCGGCCTGGTTCTCCTCCTACGGGAAGCTGCTGGACCCCTATCTCAAGGCCGCCGAGCAGGCGAAGGCCGACACCTTCGTGATCGGCACCGAGCTGAACTCCATGGAGGGCGACCCCGGCTGGGAACCCCTGGTCACCGAAGCCGAGCAGACCTTCTCCGGCGAGGTCGCCTACGACGCCAACTGGGACAACTACGTCTCCGGCCGGATCAACATGCCGGTCAGCAGTCTCGGCGTCGACGCCTACTTCCCCGTCGAGGTGCCCGACACCGCCTCCGTCGGCCAACTGGTCGAGGGCTGGAACGAGTGGCTGGACAAGAAGGCCACCGGCGAACTGCCGAACATCACCATCGCCGAGGCCGGCATCGGCGCCATGGACGGCGCCTACCACGCCCCCGGCGACTTCTACACCAAGCGGGCCCTCAACCCCGAGGTGCAGGCCACCTGGTACACCGCCGTCTGCCAGGTCGTCCAGGAGCGCCGGATGAAGGGCGTGTACTGGTGGTCGATCTGGTTCGACGACGACCCCAACACCCCGCCCGACGACGCGGTCGCCTCCCGGCTCGACTTCGCGGGACGCCCTCTCACCGAGAAGGCCGTCACGTCCTGCTTCACCTCCGACTACGCAGGCCCCGGCACCGACACCGCTAGCTGACCCGAGGAATCATGCAGGAAGCCATCATCCTGGTGGGCGGCAAGGGAACCCGCTTGCGCCCGCTCACCAACCACACCCCCAAACCGCTGCTGAACGTGGCGGGCTCGTCCTTCATCCGGCACCAGATCGCCAAGCTGATCGACGCCGGAGTCGAGCACGTGGTGTTCGCCACCTCCTATCTCGCCGGTCTCTTCGAGGAGGAGTTCCAGGACTTCTCCCAGGACCTGAAGATCTCGTACGCCGTGGAGGAGGTCCCCCTCGGCACCGGCGGCGCCATCCGCAACGCCGGACGCCTGCTGCGCGGCGGCCCGGACGACCCGGTGCTGATCCTCAACGGCGACATCCTCTCCGGCGTCGATCTGCCCGGCATCCTCGCCGCGCACCAGGACCGGGACGCCGATGTCACCCTGCATCTGACCCGCGTCGCCGACCCGCGCGCCTTCGGCCTGGTGCCCACCGACGACGACGGCCGGGTGCTGTCCTTCCTGGAGAAGCCCAAGACCGCCGCCGAGTGCGTCACCGACCAGATCAACGCGGGCTGCTACGTCTTCCGCCGGTCCGTGCTGGACGCCATCCCCGGCGACCGCGAGGTCTCCGTCGAACAGGAGACATTCCCCCGCCTCGTCGCCGCGGGCGCCCTGGTGCACGGCCACACCACCGCCGACTACTGGCGCGACCTCGGCACCCCGCTCGCGTTCGTGCACGGCTCCGCCGACCTCGTCACCGGCCGGGCCCGCTCCCCGCTGGTGCCCGCGCCCGCGACGGCCCTGATCCACCCGACGGCCCAGGTCGACCCGAGCGCCCGCGTCCTGGGCGGATCCTGCGTCGGCCCGCACGCCGTGATCGGCCCGGACGTGGTGATCGACCGCGCCATCATCGGCGCCCGGGTCACCGTCGAGCCCGGCGCCCGGGTCCATGAGTCCGTCGTGGACCATGACTCCGCCATCGGTGCCCGGTCCGTACTGCGCGAGGCCGTCGTCGGCTGCCACGCCGAGGTCGGCGCGGACAACGAACTCCCCGCCCAGCTCCGGCTCTCCTGCGGCATCCGTATCCCCGCCCAGGGCGTCCGGGTCAGCGGCACGGCCGTCGCCTGCCCGACGGTCCACTGAGGCCGCCCAGCCCTCCCACGACTCGTCCGGTCAGTCAGTCACTGGAGAAACATGTCCCGCCACCGCACCAAGGCCGTTCAGACCGAGCGTCTTCGCAAGTACCGGCCCGACATCCAGGGCCTGCGTGCCGTCGCCATCCTGATGGTGGTCAGCATGCACTGCGGTCTGCTCGACATCCACGGCGGCGTGGACGTGAGCTTCGTGCTGAGCGGCTTCCTGATCGGCAGCCAGCTCTTCGCCGAGATCGACCGAACCGGCAAGGTCTCCCTCACCAAGTTCTGGGCCCGCCGCTTCCGCCGGCTCGCGCCCCCGATGGCCGTCACCATCGTCGCCACCGCCATCCTCGCCTGGATCTTCGCCAGCCCCTTGAAGTTCCGTGACTTCGTGGCGGACGGCCTGAGCGCCTCCCTGAGCTTCATGAACTGGCGACTGGTCGAGAACGGCACCGACTACTTCGCCAACGACGGCTCCCAGACCCCGTACCAGCACTTCTGGTCGCTGAGCATCGAGGAGCAGTTCTATGTGGCCGCGCCGATCCTGCTGGTCGCGCTGGTCTGGATCAGCCGCAAGATCCTGCGCAACCGCGCCCTGGTGGGCGTCTTCCTGCTGGCCGTGATCGGCGCCTCCTTCTACACGGGCTACACCCAGACCCCCATCGACCAGCCGCTCGCGTACTTCAGCACCCACACCCGGATCTGGGAGATCACCTCCGGCGTCCTGCTCGCCCTCCTCGCGCCGTTCGTCTCCCGGCTGAACCGCACCCTGGCCGGGCTGCTGACCTGGCTGGGCCTGGGCACCATCCTGGTCACCTCCCTGCTCATCACCTCGGAGACCCCGCTCCCCGGCTACGCGGTGGCCGGCCCGGTCATCGGCACCCTCCTGGTCATCGGCGGCGGCTGCGCCAACCCCGGATTCGGCGCCGAACGGGTCCTGCACAACCCCGTGTTCCACTTCATCGGCAATGTCAGCTACGGCTGGTACCTGTGGCACTGGCCGATCCTGGTGATGTGGCCGTACATCGTGGACCGGGAGTTCACCTTCCAGGAGCGGCTGCGGGTCGCCGTCCTGTCCTTCCTGCTCGCCATCGCCATGCACTACCTGGTCGAGCGCAGGTTCAAGAACAATGTGACGCTGGTGGCCCGCCCCTGGAAGGGCGTCCTCACCGGCGGTTTCACCACCGCGGGAACGGCCGGGGCGATGGTGCTGGCCGCGATCGTGCCGCTGAATCTGGCGACGTCCTCCGACTCGACGGCCAAGGCCACCGGCTACACCGGCACGGCGTCCGTCGAGAGCGCCGCCCACCAGCGGGAACTGTCCGACGCCGTGCAGAGCACCCTGCTGAAGGCGGCCGGCAACCACGCCACCAAGGGCTGTATCGACAACACCGAGGTCACCCGGTTCACGATGCGCGAGGGCTGTGTCGTGGGCAACCCCGACGCCGACCAGACAGTGGTCCTCATGGGCGACTCACATGCCTGGCAGTGGAACGACCTGTTCCATGAACTCGGCGCCGAACTCGACGCCAAGGTGGTGACCATGACGAAGGGCGGCTGCTCGCCGCAGGTCTACCACATCATGAGCCCCAACCTGGGCCGCGAGTACACCGAGTGCGACAGCTGGCGCGAGTCGGCCTTCGCCGAGCTGAAGAAGCTCAGGCCCGATGTGCTGATCGTCACCAACCGGGCCCGCCAGGAGGCCACCCGGGAGGGCGCCGAGGCCGCCTTCAAGGTGTTCGAGGAGACCGGCGCCGACCTCGTCTACATGACGGACACCCCGCAGCCCGGCCGGAACATCCCCGACTGCCTGGCCACCAACACCGACGACATCTCCCCGTGCAACCGCGAGGAGTGGCAGGCCCTGGAGTACACCGACTTCCGCGCCATGGAACGGGAGGTGGCCGAGCAGCACGGCGCCCGGATCATCGACACGACCCCCGCGTTCTGCGCGGCGGGCGTCTGCCCCTCGGTGATCGGCGACCACCTCGTCTACTACGACGACAGCCACATCACCTCGGGCTACAGCAAGACCCTCAAGCCGTTCCTGAAGCCCCACCTGCAAGAAGTCCTGGACAGGACCTGACGCCACGAGGAGGGCTCGGCACCAACCAGCCGGAGCCCTCCTCCCCTGTCAATGCACCTGCCCCCGCACCCGCCGGGCCTCCCGCTGCCGCTCCCGCAACAACGAGTCGGCCGGATAGGCGACCTCCTCCAAGGTCAGCCCGTGCGGACGCACCACATGCACCGCACTGTCCCGCACCCCGGCGTCCAGCACCTTCCGGGGCCACTCCACCCCCCGGTGCCCGTCCCCCACGAACAGCAGCGCCCCCACCATGGACCGCACCTGGTTGTGGCAGAACGCATCGGCCCGCACCTCGATCTCGACGACCCCGTCCCCGCTCCGCCGCACCCCGAAGTCAAAGATCTCCCGCACGGTCGAGGCCCCCACCCGCTTCTTCGCGTACGCGGCGAAGTCATGCTCCCCCACCAGCGACTTGGCGGCCGCGTCCATCACCTCGACATCCAACGCCCAGTCATGCCACAGCACATGACTCCGCAGCAACGGATCGACACCCCCCGGCGCATCCCCCACCCGGTACACATACCGCCGCCACAGAGCGGCGAACCGAGCGTTGAACCCCTCGGCCGCCTCCCGAGCCCGCCACACCCGCACATCCTTGGGCAACCGCCCGGCAAGCCGCTTCAGCAGCTTCTCCCGCTGCTCACCCCACACCTCCACAGGCAGATCCACATGAGCCACCTGCCCCCGCGCATGCACCCCCGCATCCGTCCGCCCGGCCACGGTCAGCTCATACGTCACTCCCCCGGCCCGCGTCACGGTCCGCAAGGCATCCTCGATCTCCCCCTGAACGGTCCGCTGCCCCCCCGCCTGCTTGGCCCACCCATGAAACCCACCCCCGTCATACGACAGATCAAGCCGCACCCGCACCCAGCCAGGCTGAACTTCGTCACTCACCCCAGAGTTCCTCTCAGCAACAGAAAAGCGGGCCCGCCCCTGAAGAAGGAACGGACCCGCCAACGCCCTGCTTTTGCTTTTCAGGGGCGCGGGGAACTGCGCGACAAGCCACGACGAGAGCCGCACCCGCCAACAACCAGCCCCCAGCAGACGCCTAGGCGTCCTTGGACTCCCCAGCGTCATCAGCCTTGGTCACATCGACCTTGGCGTCCTCGACCTCGGTCACCTCGGCAGCCTCGACAGCCGAAGCCTCCTCGGCATCCTTGGCGGCACGCACAGTCGCCGCCTCGGCCTCACCCGTGGCCTGCTGCGCAACGGTCAGCGCCTCGACCAGCTCGATGACAGCCATGGGCGCATTGTCGCCACGACGGTTACCGATCTTGGTGATCCGGGTGTAACCACCGGGACGGTTCTCGTAGCGCGGCCCGATCTCGGTGAAGAGCGTGTGCACGATGCTCTTGTCCGTGATCACCTGGAGCACCTGACGGCGGTTGTGAAGGTCACCCTTCTTCGCCTTGGTGACCAGCCGCTCGGCGTACGGCCGCAGCCGCCGCGCCTTCGCCTCGGTGGTGGTGATACGACCGTGCTCGAACAGCGCCTTCGCGAGGTTCGCGAGGAGCAGCTTCTCGTGCGCGGCACTGCCGCCCATACGGGCACCCTTGGTGGGCTTCGGCATGATGATTCTCCTGTGTCTCTGCCCCGGCCGTATCAGGTACCAGGGTCAGTATCCGAGCAGACGGCCGCCTGTCGGAGATCCGAACAAGCCCCGAAGGGGCAAGTTCGGAAGGGGCGCGGGGCTGTACTCATATGCGGCTCCGCCGCGTGGGCGCGACCAGCCACAGCGCACCCGCACCCAAAAACGATCAGTACTGCTCGGTCTCCACAAACCCGGCATCCGCATCGTCATCCGCGCCAAAGGCGTCGGCCGCGGCGGTCGGGTCAAACCCGGGAGGCGAGTCCTTGAGCGCAAGCCCCATCCCGGCCAGCTTCGCCTTGACCTCATCAATGGACTTCGCACCGAAGTTACGAATGTCCAGCAGATCCGCCTCGGACCGAGCGACCAGCTCACCCACGGAGTGGATGCCCTCACGCTTGAGGCAGTTGTACGACCGAACGGTCAGCTCAAGCTCCTCGATCGGCAGCGCCAGATCCGCGGCGAGGGCGGCGTCCGTCGGCGACGGACCCATGTCGATGCCCTCGGCGTCGATGTTCAGCTCACGGGCGAGACCGAACAGCTCGACCAGCGTCTTACCGGCGGACGCCATGGCGTCACGGGGACGCATCGCCTGCTTGGTCTCGACGTCGACGATCAGCTTGTCGAAGTCGGTGCGCTGCTCGACACGCGTGGCCTCGACCTTGTACGTGACCTTCAGGACCGGCGAGTAGATCGAGTCGACCGGGATCCGGCCGATCTCCTGGCCGACCTGCTTGTTCTGCACGGCGGAGACATAACCGCGGCCACGCTCGACCGTCAGCTCCATCTCCAGCTTGCCCTTGCCGTTGAGCGTGGCGAGGACGAGGTCGGGGTTGTGCACCTCGACACCGGCCGGGGGCGCGATGTCGGCGGCGGTGACCAGACCCGGACCCTGCTTGCGCAGGTACATCACCACGGGCTCGTCGTGCTCACTGCTCACGACCAGCTGCTTGATGTTGAGGATCATGTCCGTGACGTCTTCCTTGACGCCCGGCACGGTGGTGAACTCGTGCAGGACCCCGTCGACCCTGATGCTGGTGACAGCCGCACCGGGGATCGAGGACAGGAGCGTACGCCGCAGGGAGTTGCCGAGGGTGTAGCCGAAGCCCGGCTCCAGCGGCTCGATCACGAACCGGGAGCGGAATTCGTCGACGACCTCTTCGGTCAACGAGGGACGCTGAGCGATCAGCATGTTTCTGTTCCTTCAGTCAGGGGCGTCCGCTATTTGACGCCCTGATGTACTACAAGGGTATGGGCGATACGACCCAAAGAGCCGTACCGCCCGAAAACCTCAGCCGCGCCCGGAGATCAAACCCGGCGACGTGGAACACCTCCGCTCACGCGGAGAACGCCGCCGAACCGAAAGTCAGACCCGGCGACGCTTCGGCGGCCGGCACCCATTGTGCGGAGTCGGCGTGACGTCCTGGATGGAGCCGACCTCAAGACCGGTGGCCTGGAGGGAGCGGATCGCGGTCTCACGACCGGAACCCGGGCCCTTCACGAACACGTCGACCTTGCGCATGCCGTGCTCCTGGGCGCGGCGGGCAGCCGACTCGGCGGCCATCTGCGCGGCGAACGGCGTGGACTTCCGGGAGCCCTTGAAGCCGACGTGGCCGGCGGAGGCCCAGGAGATCACGTTGCCCGACGGGTCCGTGATGGAGACGATCGTGTTGTTGAACGTGCTCTTGATGTGCGCGTGGCCGTGAGCGACGTTCTTCTTTTCCTTGCGGCGCACCTTCTTGGCAGCGCCCTGACGACCCTTGGGGGGCATCTTTACTCCTACGGGAGGTGGTCGGTCCTACAGCGAAGACCGCTGGACGGCGAGTCCGCTGCGGACTACTTCTTGCCCGGCTTCTTCTTGCCGGCGATGGCGCGACGCGGGCCCTTGCGGGTGCGGGCGTTGGTGCTGGTGCGCTGACCGCGGACGGGCAGGCCCCGACGGTGACGGAGGCCCTGGTAGCAGCCGATCTCCACCTTGCGGCGGATGTCGGCCTGCACCTCACGACGGAGGTCACCCTCGGTCTTGATGTTGTTGTCGACGTACTCGCGGATCGCGACGAGCTGCTCCTCGGAGAGGTCGCGAACGCGGGTGTCGGGGTCGACGCCGGTCGCGGCCAGCGTCTCCTGGGAGAGGGTCCGGCCGATGCCGAACACGTAGGTGAGGGCGACCTCCACACGCTTTTCGCGCGGGATGTCAACACCGGAAACGCGTGCCATTCAATGGCTCCTGGTGATCTTCGGAGGTCTTCCGCAGCACCGGTTCCCATCCGCCGGCCTCTTCTCCCGCATCTCGCACGGGAGGAAGATTTGGTACGGACTGGGTCCCCGGCCTCCGAACCGGGGGTATCAAGCCGCTCGCGGCGGCTCGGGCCCTGCGTATGAACATATTCAGCTCGCGTCGCGCGAAGTCTCTGCGAAGAGATACAGAGGGACGGGTACTGCGATCAGCCCTGGCGCTGCTTGTGGCGCGGGTTCTCGCAGATGACCATGACCCGGCCGTGACGGCGGATCACCCTGCACTTGTCGCAGATCTTCTTGACGCTCGGCTTGACCTTCATGGGATTGAGGTTCTCCGGGTCAGTTGCCGTCGGCCCCGCGAACAGCTCGCAAGGCTTGGGCAAGATCTACTTGTACCGGTAGACGATCCGGCCACGGGTCAGGTCGTACGGAGACAACTCCACCACGACCCGGTCGTCAGGGAGGATGCGGATGTAGTGCATACGCATCTTGCCGCTGATGTGTGCCAGGACCTGGTGGCCGTTCTGGAGCTCGACCTTGAACATCGCGTTAGGCAGAGACTCGACGACAGTGCCCTCGATCTCGATGGCACCTTGCTTCTTGGCCACGCTTCGCCCTTCGGAATCGACTACCTTGATCGACTCCGGCGCTTTTCTCCCCTTTGATCATGGAGATCAGGTACTTTCCATGAGGGGCGCATGCGGACATGCGGGCGCACGAGAGCCGACGAGTCAGTCTACGCCACGCGCGCCCGGAAAGACGAATCGCAGAAGTCTGCCCGCAGGCGGAGATCCTTATGCGAGCGGATCCGGCGCGGCGGTGATCCCGTACTCGGCGAGCTTGGCCCGGCCGCCGTCGGGCGCGGTCAGCACCAGCGGCCCCTGCTCGGTGAGCGCGATGGAGTGCTCCCAGTGCGAGGACCAGGTGCCGTCGGTGGTGATGACCGTCCACTCGTCCTGGAGCACCTTGGTCCGGGGCGTCCCCAGCGACACCATCGGCTCGATGGCCAGGCAGAACCCGGGCACCAGCTTGGGGCCCTTGCCCCGCTTGCGGTCGACGTAGTTCAGCAGGTGCGGGTCCATGTGCATCTGGGTGCCGATGCCGTGCCCGCCGTAGTCCTCGATGATCCCGTACCGGCCGCCGCCGGGCTTGGGCTGGCGGCGGATGTAGGTCTCGATGGCCCGCGAGACGTCGACCAGCCGGGCGCCCTGCTTCATGGCCGCGATCCCGGCCCACATGGACTCCTCGGTCACCCGGGACAGCTCGACCAGCTCCGGAGCGTGACCGGACCCCACGAAGGCGGTGAAGGCGGCGTCACCGTGCCACCCGTCCACGACCGCCCCGGCGTCGATGGCGATGATGTCCCCGTCCTTGAGGACCACCTCGTCGGACGGGATCCCATGGACGACGACCTCGTTCACCGAGGTGCAGATGGTGGCTGGGAAGCCGCCGTAGCCCAGAAAGTTCGACGCGGCGTTGTGCTCGGCCAGCACCTTGCGCGCCACCTCGTCCAGATCCTTGGTGGACGCCCCCGGCACCGCCGCCTCACGCGTGGCCGCGTGAATGGCGGCCACGACCAACCCCGCCGCACGCATCTTGGCGATCTGCTCGGGGTTCTTGATCTGCACCATAGGAACGACGGCCTTTCTGGACCGAGAAACGGACTGTTTCCACCATACGAGCGTAGCCAGGGACACGTACCGCCGTTGCTCCCCAACCCGCGCCCGTCCCCCCACACAGCAGCCGCGGCCCCCTTCGAGAAGGGAACCGCGGCCCGTGCTGCCGAACGCGAGCGAGACTTACGGCTCGCCGTCCTCCCGCTTGAGCGCTTCGAGCGCCCGCGAGGTCACCTCGTCCACCGCACCCATCGCCGAGATGGTCACCACCAGGCCCTGGGCCTTGTAGTAGTCGATGATCGGCTCGGTCTGTGTGTGGTAGACCTCCAGCCGCTTGCGCACGGTCTCCTCGGAGTCGTCGTCGCGCTGGTACAGCTCCCCGCCGCACACATCGCAGACGCCGTCGGACTCCGACTTCTTGTACGTCACGTGGAACACATGCGCCGAGTCGTTACGGCAGATCCGCCGGCCGGCGATCCGCTTGACGACCTCGTCCTCGGGTGCCTCAAGGTCCAGCACCGCGTCCAGCTTGATGCCCTCGGTGGTGAGCAGCTCGTCCAGCGCCTCGGCCTGCGAGACATTGCGGGGGAAGCCGTCCAGCAGGAAGCCATTGGCGGCGTCCGGCTGCTCCATGCGGTCCTTGGCCATCGCGATGGTCACCTCGTCGGGGACGAGGTTCCCGGCGTCCATGTAGGACTTCGCGAGTTTCCCGAGGTCGGTCTGCTTGCTGATGTTGGCGCGGAACAGATCACCGGTGGAGATGTGCGGTACCCGCAGGGTCTCGGCAAGTCGGGTGGCCTGGGTGCCCTTACCAGCGCCCGGCGGCCCGACGAGGACGATTCGCATCAGCGGAGGAACCCTTCGTAATTGCGCTGCTGGAGCTGGCTCTCGATCTGCTTCACCGTCTCCAGGCCGACACCCACGATGATCAGGATGCTGGTCCCGCCGAAGGGGAAGTTCTGGTTTGCCCCGAAACCAGCCAACGCCATTGTCGGCACGAGAGCGATCAGGCCCAGATACAGCGAGCCCGGCCAGGTGATCCGGTTGAGTACGTAACTCAGGTACTCAGCGGTCGGTCGGCCAGCCCGGATGCCCGGGATGAAGCCACCATACTTCTTCATGTTGTCGGCGACTTCTTCGGGGTTGAATGTGATGGCCACGTAGAAGAACGCGAAGAAAACGATCAGCAAGAAGTAGGCGGCGATGTAATACGGGTGGTCACCCTTGACGAGGTGCGCCTCGATCCAGGTCTTCCAGCCGGAGGTTCCGCTGGAGAACTGCGCGATCAACGCCGGGATGTACAGCAGCGACGAGGCGAAGATGACCGGGATCACACCGGCCTGGTTCACCTTGAGCGGGATGTACGTGGAGGTGCCGCCGTAGGAGCGGCGGCCGATCATGCGCTTCGCGTATTGCACCGGGATCCGGCGCTGGGCCTGCTCGACGAAGACCACCAGGCCGACCATGAAGAGGCCGACGAGGATGACCGTGCCGAACTCGATCCAGCCGTCGGCCAGCGAGCCCTGCTGCTTGATGGCCCACAGGGCGGCCGGGAAGGTGGCGGCGATCGAGATGAACATCAGGATCGACATGCCGTTGCCGATGCCGCGGTCGGTGATCAGCTCACCGAGCCACATGACGACGGCCGTACCGGCGGTCATGGTGATGACCATGGTGATGGTCACGAAGATGGACTGGTCAGGGACGATCTGACCGGCCACGGTGCAGCCGCTGAACAGCGCACCGGAGCGGGCGGTGGCCACCAGGCCGGTGCCCTGGAGCACGGCCAGCGCGACCGTCAGATAACGCGTGTACTGCGTGATCTTCGCCGTACCCGCCTGGCCCTCCTTCTTCAGGGCCTCCAGGCGGGGGATCACCACCGTCAGCAGCTGGAGGATGATGCTCGCCGTGATGTACGGCATGATGCCGAGCGCGAAGATCGTGATCTGGAGCAGCGCGCCGCCACTGAACATGTTCACCAGGCCGAACAGGCCCTGATTGGCGCTGGCCTGGTCGAGGCAGGTCTGGACGTTCCTATAGTCGACACCCGGGATCGGGATATGCGTACCGATCCGGTAGATCACGATGATGCCGAGCGTGAAGAGCAGCTTCTTGCGCAGGTCGGGCGTCTTGAACGCCCGGGCGAACGCGGTGAGCACGGTGCCTCCTGCGACCCCCGCGCATCTGCGTCAAGGGTGACGGTCTTGAGGGTCCAATACAACAACGACTTATCTAACGGCCAACCGCCGCTCAGGGTGCCCCATGGGGGCCGCACCCCGCGAAAGTGGGCAGTGCAGGCCACCTTACCGGCGACACCGCCCCCCTAGGAACGACCAACCGGGGATACCCCATATGTGGGGTATCCCCGGTCGGGATCGCTCAAGTCATCAAGACGCCTGGGGTGTTCAGACGAGCTCGGTGACGGTGCCGCCGGCGGCGGTGATCTTCTCCTTGGCGGACCCGGAGACGGCGTCGACCGTCACCTGGAGCGCCACGGAGATCTCACCCTGGCCGAGGAC
Organism: Streptomyces sp. NPDC056734; assembly: GCF_042790455.1. Classification (NCBI taxonomy): domain Bacteria; kingdom Bacillati; phylum Actinomycetota; class Actinomycetes; order Kitasatosporales; family Streptomycetaceae; genus Streptomyces; species Streptomyces sp. NPDC056734. Next base: position 141,664 of record NZ_JBHTZD010000017.1, on the reverse strand, counting down.
CTTGACGAGGCTGTTCTTGCGAACGGCACCATTGGCCACCAGAGCCTCGACCGTGACCTCGCCACCCTCGGGGTAGAGCGCGGCGAGCTTGTCGAGGTTCACGACCTGGTACTCGGTCTTGAACGGGTTCTTGAAGCCCTTCAGCTTCGGGAGGCGCATGTGCAGCGGCATCTGGCCGCCCTCGAAGCGCTCCGGAACCTGGTAGCGGGCCTTGGTGCCCTTCGTACCACGACCGGCCGTCTTACCCTTCGACGCCTCACCACGACCCACACGGGTCTTGGCGGTCTTGGCGCCCGGGGCGGGACGGAGGTTGTGGATCTTCAGCGGGCTGTTCTCCGCCATGATCAGTCGACCTCCTCGACCGACACGAGGTGGCGGACGGTGTGCACCATGCCGCGGAACTCGGGGCGGTCCTCCTTGACGACCTGCGTGTTGATGCCCTTGAGACCAAGGGAACGCAGGGTGTCACGGTGGTTCTGCTTGCTGCCGATATAGGACTTGACCTGCGTAATCTTGAGCTGCGCCATGATTACGCACCCGCCCCGGCACGTGCCCGGAGCAGAGCCGCCGGGGCAACGTCCTCAAGGGGCAGACCGCGGCGGGCCGCGATCTCCTCGGGACGCTGGAGGCCCTTGAGGGCCGCCACGGTGGCGTGCACGATGTTGATCGCGTTGTCGGAGCCGAGCGACTTCGACAGCACGTCGTGGATTCCGGCGCACTCCAGCACGGCACGCACCGGACCACCGGCGATCACGCCGGTACCCGGGGACGCCGGCTTGAGCAGCACGACACCGGCCGCCTTCTCACCCTGGATGGGGTGGGGGATGGTGCCCTGGATCCGGGGGACCTTGAAGAAGTGCTTCTTGGCCTCCTCCACACCCTTGGCGATGGCGGCCGGCACCTCCTTGGCCTTGCCGTAACCGACACCCACGGTGCCGTCACCGTCACCCACCACGACCAGCGCGGTGAAGCTGAAGCGACGACCACCCTTCACAACCTTGGCGACGCGGTTGATCGCGACAACGCGCTCAACGTACGCGGTCTTCTCGGCGGCAGCAGCGCCGCCGTCACGGCCCTTCCGGTCCCGCCGCTCGCCGCCACCGGCACCGCTTCCGCGGCGCTGGGGTCCAGCCATTGGATTACCTCTCTCTTTCCGCTAGCTACAAGCGGCTCAGAACTTGAGCCCGGCCTCGCGGGCGGCGTCCGCCAGGGCGGCGATGCGCCCGGCGTACTGGCTGCCACCACGGTCGAACACGACGGCCTCGACACCGGCGGCCTTGGCGCGCTCGGCGACCAGGGCACCGACCTGCTTGGCCTGCGCCGACTTGTCGCCCTCGCCACCGCGGATCGAGGTGTCCAGGGTGGACGCCGAAGCCAGGGTGTGGCCCTTGAGGTCGTCGATCACCTGCGCCACGATGTGGCGGTTGGAACGGGTAACGACCAGACGGGGACGCTCCGCCGTACCGTTGATCCGCTTGCGGATCCGGATGTGACGGCGCTTGATCGCGGCGCGCTTGTAGGCGTCGCCCTTGAGGATCTTCTGTCCGTATGCCATGGCTTACTTACCCGCCTTTCCGACCTTGCGGCGGATGACTTCGCCCTCGTACTTGACGCCCTTGGCCTTGTACGGGTCGGGCTTGCGCAGCTTGCGGATGTTGGCCGCGACCTCGCCGACCTTCTGCTTGTCGATGCCCTCGACCGAGAAACGCGTGGGCGCCTCGACCTTGAAGGAGATGCCTTCGGGGGCCTCGACCAGGATCGGGTGGCTGTAACCGAGCGCGAACTCCAGGTTGGAGCCCTTGGCGGTCACGCGGTAACCGACGCCGCTGATTTCGAGCTTCTTCACGTAACCCTGGGTCACGCCGGTGATCATGTTCGCCACCAGCGTGCGGGACAGGCCGTGCAGGGCCTTGTTCTGACGCTCGTCGTTCGGGCGGGTGACGCTCAGGACGCCGTCCTCACCCTTGGCGACCTCGATCGGCGCGGCGACGGTGTGGGTCAGCGAGCCCTTGGGGCCCTTGACCGCGACCGTACGGCCGTCGATGGTGACGTCCACGCCGGCGGGAACCGTGATGGGGAGCTTGCCAATGCGCGACATAGCTGTTTCCTCCGTTCCCTTCCGCTACCAGACGTAGGCGAGGACTTCCCCACCCACGCCCTTCTTGCCGGCCTGCTTGTCGGTGAGGAGCCCGTGGGACGTGGAAATGATCGCCACGCCGAGGCCGCCGAGCACCTTGGGCAGGTTGGTGGACTTCGCGTACACCCGGAGACCGGGCTTGGAGATCCGCTTGATGCCCGCGATGGAGCGCTCACGGTTGGGGCCGAACTTCAGCTCCAGGACGAGGTTCTTGCCGACCTCGGCGTCCTCGACCTTCCAGCCCGTGATGAAGCCCTCCTGCTGGAGGATCTCCGCGATGTGAGACTTGATCTTGGAGTGCGGCATCGACACCGAGTCGTGGTACGCCGAGTTCGCATTCCGCAGACGCGTCAGCATGTCTGCGATCGGATCAGTCATGGTCATGAAGTGGCCTTCGGCCTCTCTCGCCGGGGTTTCCTGGTGCGCCATCCCTCTCCCCGATCCGAGACGGGACGGGTGCGGCGCGGTGGACCTACGGCGTAGTAAGTCGTACGGGCGTCAGGGCGCCCAACCCTCCTAGCCTAAGCCATGGAGGAGCGGGCCCCTGACCAACCCATTGCTTACCGAGAGTCCAGGCAGTCCGGGATTACCGGAACTACCAGGAACTCTTGGTCACGCCCGGCAGCTCGCCACGGTGAGCCATCTCACGAAGGCACACGCGGCACAGGCCGAACTTGCGGTACACGGAGTGCGGACGACCGCAGCGCTGGCAGCGGGTGTACGCACGCACGCCGAACTTGGGCTTGCGAGCAGCCTTCGCGATCAAAGCCTTCTTCGCCATCTCGCTCACGCCTCCTTGAAGGGGAAGCCGAGGTGACGAAGGAGCGCGCGGCCCTCAGCGTCGTTGGTCGCCGTGGTGACCACGGTGATGTCCATACCCCGGACGCGGTCGATCTTGTCCTGGTCGATCTCGTGGAACATGACCTGCTCCGTGAGACCGAAGGTGTAGTTGCCACGGCCGTCGAACTGCTTGGGGGACAGACCACGGAAGTCGCGGATGCGCGGCAGCGCGAGCGACAGGGTGCGGTCCAGGAACTCCCACATGCGGTCGCCACGGAGAGTGACGTGGGCACCGATCGGCTGGCCCTCACGCAGCTTGAACTGCGCGATGGACTTGCGGGCCTTGGTGACGGCCGGCTTCTGCCCGGTGATCGTGGTGAGGTCCTTGATGGCCCCCTCGATCAGCTTCGAGTCACGGGCGGCGTCACCGACACCCATGTTGACCACGATCTTGACGAGGCCGGGGACCTGCATGACGTTCTGGTACTTGAACTCGTCACGCAGCTTGCCCGCGATCTCCTCGCGGTACTTCGTCTTCAGACGCGGAGTGGTGGTGGTAGCCATCAGATGTCCTCACCCGTCCGCTTGGCAACGCGGATCTTGTTGCCCTCGTCGTCGAAGCGGTACCCGACCCGCGTGACGACCTTGTTGCCGTCCTTCTCCACGACCAGCTGGACGTTGGAGATGTGGATCGGCGCCTCGGTCGTGACGATGCCGCCGGCCTGCGAACCGCGAGCGGTCGGACCGGCCTTGGTGTGCTTCTTGACCCGGTTGACACCCTCGACCAGGACACGCTCGTCGCGCGGGTAAGCGGCAATGACCTTGCCCTGCTTGCCCTTGTCCTTGCCGGTGATGACCTGGACCAGATCGCCCTTCTTGATCTTCATGCTTACAGCACCTCCGGAGCCAGCGAGATGATCTTCATGAACTTCTTCTCGCGCAGCTCGCGCCCGACCGGGCCGAAGATGCGGGTACCACGAGGGTCGCCGTCGTTCTTCAGAATGACGGCGGCGTTCTCGTCGAAGCGGATGTACGAGCCGTCCGGACGGCGGCGCTCCTTGACGGTGCGAACGATGACCGCCTTGATGACGTCACCCTTCTTCACGTTGCCGCCGGGGATCGCGTCCTTGACGGTGGCGACGATGACGTCACCGATGCCCGCGTAGCGGCGACCGGAGCCACCGAGCACACGGATGCAAAGGATTTCCTTCGCGCCCGTGTTGTCGGCGACACGCAGTCGCGACTCCTGCTGGATCACGTCTATCTCCTGTGTGTCTGCCGGTTCCCGGCAGGGGTCCCGTGAAAGGGAGCCCCTGCCGAGCCTGGCGGAACTGTCCTGCGAGGCGACTGCCCCGCAGGAATGACTTCTACTTGGCCTTCTCGAGGATCTCGACGACGCGCCAGCGCTTGGTCGCCGACAGCGGACGGGTCTCCATCAGGAGGACCCGGTCGCCGACACCGGCCGCGTTCTGCTCGTCGTGCGCCTTGAGCTTGTTCGTACGGCGGATGACCTTGCCGTACAGCGCGTGCTTGACGCGGTCCTCGACGGCGACGACGACGGTCTTGTCCATCTTGTCGCTGACGACGAGACCCTCGCGGGTCTTGCGGAAGCCGCGCGCCTCAGTCTTCTCTGCAGTCACATTGTTCTCGCTCATGAGGCGCTCTCCACCGTGTCGATGCCCAGCTCGCGCTCGCGCATCAGGGTGTAGATCCGCGCGATGTCCTTGCGGACCGCCTTCAGACGGCCATGGTTCTCAAGCTGCCCCGTCGCCGCCTGGAAGCGGAGGTTGAACAGCTCTTCCTTGGCCTCGCGGAGCTTCGCGAGAAGCTCCTCGTTGCCCAGCTCGCGCAGCTCGGACGCCTTGGTACCGGCCGACATCACGCTTCACCTGCCTCGCGCTTGACGATCCGGCACTTCATCGGCAGCTTGTGGGCCGCACGGGTCAGCGCCTCACGGGCGATCTTCTCGTTGGGGTAGGACAGCTCGAACATGACCCGTCCCGGGTGCACGTTCGCGACCCACCACTCCGGAGAACCCTTACCGGAACCCATGCGGGTCTCGGCCGGCTTCTTCGTGAGCGGACGGTCCGGGTAGATGTTGATCCAGACCTTGCCACCACGCTTGATGTGGCGGGTCATGGCGATACGGGCCGCCTCGATCTGGCGGTTGGTGACATACGCCGGCGTGAGGGCCTGGATGCCGTACTCGCCGAACGCGACCGTCGTACCGCCCTTGGCCTGACCACGTCGCTTGGGGTGGTGCTGCTTGCGGTGCTTGACCCTGCGGGGGATCAGCATGTCGGTCAGGCCTCCGTTCCGCCACTAGAAGAGGACGGCGCCTCGGCCGGAGCGGCAGCCGCGGGGGCCTCGGCCTTGGGGGCCTCGGCGCCGCCGGCCTGCTGCGGCTTGCGACCGCGCCGCTCGCCACCGCCGCCGCCGCGACCGCCACGGGCCGGGCGGTCGTTGCCGCCACCACGGGCCGGGCGGTTGCCCGCACGGGCCGCGGCGTTCTCGGCGCGGACCTCGGCGATGTTCTTGACGTCGCCCTTGTAGATCCAGACCTTCACACCGATACGGCCGAAGGTCGTCTTGGCCTCGAAGAAGCCGTAGTCCACGTTCGCGCGGAGGGTGTGCAGGGGCACGCGGCCCTCGCGGTAGAACTCCGAGCGGGACATCTCGGCGCCGCCGAGACGGCCACCGCACTGGATCTTGATGCCCTTGGCGCCCGCCTTCATCGCCGACTGCATGCTCTTGCGCATGGCACGGCGGAAGGAGACCCGGGAGGACAGCTGCTCGGCGACGGCCTGGGCCACGAGCTGAGCATCGGTCTCGGGGTTCTTGACCTCAAGGATGTTCAGCTGGACCTGCTTGCCGGTCAGCTTCTCCAGCTGGCCGCGGATCTTGTCGGCCTCCGCGCCGCGGCGGCCGATGACGATGCCCGGACGCGCGGTGTGGATGTCGACGCGGACGCGGTCACGGGTGCGCTCGATCTCCACCTTGGAGATACCGGCGCGCTCCATGCCGGACGTCAGCATCCGTCGGATGGCGACGTCTTCCTTGACGTAGTCCTTGTACAGCTTGTCGGCGTACCAGCGCGACTTGAAGTCGGTGGTGATACCGAGCCGGAACCCGTGCGGGTTTACCTTCTGGCCCATTACCGGGTTCCTTCCTTGCTGCTGACGACCACGGTGATGTGGCTGGTCCGCTTGCGGATCCGGTAGGCACGGCCCTGGGCGCGCGGCCGGAACCGCTTCAGGGTCGGACCCTCGTCGACATACGCCTCGGAGATGACGAGGCTGTCGGCGTCGGTGTGGTCGTAGTTGTGCGCGGCGTTGGCGATGGCGCTGTCCAGCACCTTGCCGACCGGCACGGAGGCTGCCTGCGGAGCGAATCGCAGGACGGCCTGGGCCTCCGTGGCGTCCATGCCACGGATGAGGTCCACCACGCGGCGGGCCTTCATGGGCGTGACGCGGATGTACCGCGCCTGGGCCCTGGCTTCCATGGTTGTCCCTTCAGTTTCTTAACTGTCTGATGCGATCCGCTTAGCGGCGCTTCGACTTCCGGTCGTCCTTGACGTGGCCCCGGAAGGTGCGGGTCGGCGAGAACTCGCCGAGCTTGTGGCCGACCATCGACTCGGTGACGAACACCGGGATGTGGGTCTTGCCGTTGTGCACCGCGAGCGTGTGACCGAGCATGGCCGGCACGATCATCGAGCGACGGGACCAGGTCTTGATGACGTTCTTGGTACCGGCTTCGTTCTGGGCGTCCACCTTCTTGATCAGGTGGTCGTCGACGAAGGGTCCCTTCTTCAAGCTACGAGGCATCTCAACCCGTCCTTAGCGCTTCTTGTTCGTCTTGCGGCGGCGGACGATGTACTTGTTCGACGCCTTCTTGGGCGAACGAGTACGGCCTTCCTTCTTGCCCCACGGGGACACGGGGTGGCGGCCACCGGACGTCCGGCCCTCACCACCACCGTGCGGGTGGTCGACCGGGTTCATGACCACACCACGGACGGTCGGGCGTACGCCCTTCCACCGCTTACGGCCGGCCTTGCCCCAGTTGATGTTCGACTGCTCGGCGTTGCCGACCTCGCCGACGGTGGCGCGGCAGCGCACGTCGACCAGGCGGATCTCTCCGGACGGCATACGAAGGTGGGCCATCGTGCCCTCCTTCGCCAGCAGCTGTACGGAGGTACCGGCGGAGCGGGCGAACTTGGCGCCGCCACCGGGGCGCAGCTCGATCGCGTGCAGCGTGGTACCGACCGGGATGTTGCGCAGGGCAAGGTTGTTGCCCGGCTTGATGTCGGCCCCGGGGCCGTTCTCGACGCGGTCGCCCTGCGTGAGGCCGCGCGGCGCGAGGATGTAGCGCTTCTCGCCGTCGGCGTAGTGCAGCAGCGCGATGCGCGCGGTGCGGTTGGGGTCGTACTCGATGTGCGCGACCTTCGCCGGCACGCCGTCCTTGTCGTGCCGACGGAAGTCGATCACGCGGAAGGCGCGCTTGTGTCCACCACCCTGGTGGCGGACGGTCACACGACCGGAGTTGTTACGGCCACCCTTGCTGTGCAGGGGGCGAACCAGCGACTTCTCCGGCGTGGACCGCGTGACCTCGACGAAGTCGGCGACGCTGGCGCCACGGCGGCCCGGCGTAGTCGGCTTGTACTTGCGGATTCCCATTTCTCAGTCCTCGTCCGATTCCGGACGATCCGACCTCCGTCAGGAGGTAGGACCGCCGAAGATGTCGATACGGTCGCCCTCGGCGAGGGTCACGATCGCCCGCTTGGTCGCGGCGCGCTGGCCGAAGCCCGTGCGGGTCCGCTTGCGCTTGCCGACGCGGTTGATCGTGTTGACCCCGGTGACCTTGACCTCGAAGACCGCCTCGACGGCCTGCTTGATCTGGGTCTTGTTGGAGCGCGGGTCGACGATGAACGTGTACTTGTTCTCGTCGAGGAGCGCGTAGCTCTTCTCGGAGACGACCGGCTTGAGCAGCACATCACGGTGGTCCGTGTACGACTTGCTCAGCGGGGTCTCGACGGTGTTCTTGCCCTCGGCGGCGTGGCGGCGTGCCTTGGCGACGCGCGCGGCCTTGGCGGCCTTGGCGGCCTTCGAGGCGATGCTCGGGTGACGCGTAGCCATCAGGCCTCGCTCCCTTCGGTGTCGTTGGCCTTCGGGCCGGCGACGAAGGACTCGAAAGCGGCCTGGGTGAAGACCACGTCGTCCGAGACGATCACGTCGTACGTGTTCAGCTGGCCCGGCTCCAGGATGTGCACCTGGGGCAGGTTGCGGGCGGACAGCCACGCGGCCTCGTCGGCGCGCTCGACGACCAGGAGCAGGTTCTTGCGCTCCGAGATCTTGCCGAACAGGCTCTTCGCGGCCTTGGTGGAGGGGGTCTCGCCCTCGATCACGCCGGTGACGACGTGGATGCGGTCGGCGCGGGCCCGGTCGGTGAGGGCGTGGCGCAGGGCCGCGGCCTTCATCTTCTTCGGGGTGCGCTGCGAGTAGTCACGCGGCTGCGGGCCGTGGACGACGCCACCGCCGGCGAACTGCGGGGCGCGGGTCGAGCCCTGACGGGCGCGGCCGGTGCCCTTCTGGCGGTACGGCTTGCGGCCACCGCCGCGGACTTCACCGCGGGTCTTGGTCTTGTGGGTGCCCTGGCGGGCAGCCGCGTTCTGCGCGACGACGACCTGGTGGATCAGCGGGATGCTGACCTTCTCCACGCCGAAGATCTCCGCGGGGAGTTCGACGCTACCGGCCTTCTCGCCGGCAGGCGAAAGGATGTCAACAGTGCTCATCGTTACCTCAGGCCCCCTTGGCCGCGGTGCGGACCAGGACGAGGCCGCCGTTCGGACCGGGAACCGCGCCCTTGATGAGCAGCAGACCCTTCTCCGCGTCAACGGCGTGGACGGTCAGGTTCTGGGTGGTGACCCGCTCGTTGCCCATGCGACCCGCCATGCGGAGGCCCTTGAACACACGGCCCGGGGTGGCGCAGCCACCGATGGAGCCGGGGGAGCGGTGCTTGCGCTGGGTGCCGTGTCCGGCGCCGAGGCCCTTGAAGTTGTGACGCTTCATGACACCGGCGAAGCCCTTGCCCTTGCTCTTGCCGGTCACGTCGACCCGGACACCGGCCTCGAAGACCTCGGCGGTGACTTCCTGGCCGAGGGTGTACTCGGCGGCGTCAGCGGTCCGGATCTCGACAAGGTGGCGACGGGGGGTGACGTCGGCCTTCGCGAAGTGGCCCTTGAGGGGCTTGTTCACCTTGCGCGGGTCGATCTCGCCGAAGGCGAGCTGGACGGACTCGTAGCCGTCGGCGTCGTTGGTGCGGACCTGGGTGACGACATTGGGTCCGGCCTTGACGACGGTGACCGGGACGACACGGTTGTTCTCGTCCCACACCTGCGTCATGCCGAGCTTCTCGCCCAGGATGCCCTTGATCTGCTTAGCCATCTCTCAGATCACCGGCCTCAGAGCTTGATCTCGATGTCGACACCGGCCGGGAGGTCGAGTCGCATCAGGGAGTCAACGGTCTTGGGGGTCGGGTCGAGAATGTCGATCAGGCGCTTGTGCGTGCGCATCTCGAAGTGCTCGCGCGAGTCCTTGTACTTGTGCGGCGACTTGATGACGCAGTACACGTTCTTCTCAGTGGGCAGCGGCACCGGGCCCGCGACCGACGCACCAGTACGCGTCACCGTCTCGACGATCTTCTTCGCCGAGGAGTCGATGACCTCGTGGTCGTAGGCCTTGAGCCGGATGCGGATCTTCTGTCCCGCCATGGCTACTCAGTAGTCCTGTCTCTTCTTACGCTCTGGAACCCTGTGTTCCGCTGCTCCGTCTCCGACCCACGCGGTCGGGTGTGTCGCATCCTCGCCGACACAGATGCCCCTTGATCGAACATCTATCCCTACGGGATGTGCACACGGTCCAACCGGAAACCGCGAGCCGGGGACCGAACGGCCCACCGGGTGCCTGGCCGGTGCTGCGCCTGCGCTTCCCGGAAGATTCCCGTACGTCCAACCCGCAGGGGGTTGACGAGTACTGTGGGACTCGCTTCCGGTCCTCCCGGCGGGAGGCGCACAGCATCAACACTCGACCGAGCAACTCGGACAGTCTGCCACACGGGCCGACTACGACGCCAATCGAGCCGGAGAGAATACCCCGAGGGTGACCCGAGTCAAACACGGGTCCCCATGCCGGGCGGGTCGCGGCTCAGACACGCCGCCCCGCCGCCCGCAGCCGCGTGAACGACGCGTCCAGCCCCCGCTTCAGCCTCCTGGACACCGGCCGCTCCACCCACCGGTGCACCAGCCAGCTCAGCAGCAGGAAGCCGACGGTCACCAGTGCGACCAGCAGACGGGCGTCCATCGTGTCGCGGAGCCGGTGGATGACCGTCGTACCGGCGAGGTAGTGGGTCAGATAGAGCGGGTAGGTCAGGGAGCCCGCCGTCACCAGCCACTTCCAGCGGATCCGGTCGGTGTGACCGAGCGCGATGGCGACCATCACCAGCAGGAACACCGTGAAGATCAGCACGGCGCCGCGCCAGCTGGAGACGCCCTCGAAGTCGACCCGCTGCGCCAGTTCCCGCTGCCCCATCAGCCAGCACAGGGCGAGGATGCCCCACAGCAGCAGGTCCTGGCCGAAGCGGTGCATCAGATACAGGGCGAGGCCCGCGATGAAGTACCAGGCGGCGCCCGGGTCGGCCACCAGCACCAGCAGCGGGAAGTCCGCCACCGGCGCCAGCATCGCCGCCGCGCCCCAGACACAGCAGAAGACGACGACCCTGCGGTACGTCAGCCCCATCGCCACCACGATCAGGAACAGCAGATAGAAGCGCAGCTCGGACCAGAGCGTCCAGTACACGGCATCGACGTTCTGCACCTCCGAACCGGCCTGGAGCATGGTCAGGTTCAGCAGCACGTCCCGGGCAGGCAGCCGCTCCCAGACCCCCGGCATCAGCACCAGCACACCCGTGGTGAACAGGACGGCGAACCAGTACGCCGGATAGAGCCGGATCACCCGGGACACGAAGAACTGCCGGGGCGTACGGCCCCAGCACGACATGCAGATCACAAAGCCGCTGATCACGAAGAAGATCTCGACGCCGATCCAGCCGAAGGACGCGAACCGGAACACCGTCGGCATGATCTCCGACACCGGCCGGTCCCAGATCGCATTGCCCGGCCGGTCGGCCCGGCCGGTGCCGGCGTAGTGGTGCACCACCACCATCAGCGCCGCGATCAGACGGATGCCGTCCACGAGATAGAGGCGGGGCCGGGGCGGATCCAGCGGGGTGCGGGGGGCTGGGACCAGCCGCCGGGGCCGCTCGGCCACCGCCACCCGCGTACGTATCGATGTCGACGATCCGCTGTGCGCAGCCTGCATCAGAGCCAAGCCATCCTCATGAGGTCACTTCGGGCCCGACCGTCCCTGGGGGTCTGCGGCCCTCCGACCGCTCTCACGCTACGACCGCCTCCCGCACCCCATCCCCGGCAAAGTCGGGCATTTCGCCCCCAGGGGGCGGGATATTGCCCGACCCCTCACGGCCCCGCAGCCCACCGTTCGCCAAGACTTCACCCGGACCCACCGCAACCGCCCACCTGGCCGTCACGCGGCCCCGGCCATGCGAAAGGGGCCCGTACGACCGAAGTCGTACGGGCCCCTCGCTCAGCTCGCGGCGGAGCTACCGGGTCGGTGACCCCACAAGCAGGAACTACTTGAGGATCTTGGTGACCTGGCCGGCGCCGACGGTCCGGCCACCCTCACGGATGGCGAACTTCAGGCCCTCCTCCATGGCGATGGGCTGGATCAGCTCCACGCGCATGTCGGTGTTGTCGCCCGGCATGACCATCTCGGTGCCCTCGGGGAGGTGCACGACGCCGGTCACGTCCGTGGTACGGAAGTAGAACTGCGGGCGGTAGTTGTTGAAGAACGGCGTGTGACGGCCACCCTCGTCCTTGGACAGGATGTACGCCGTGGCCTCGAAGTCGGTGTGCGGAGTGACCGAACCCGGCTTGATGATGACCTGGCCGCGCTCGACGTCCTCGCGCTTGACACCACGGAGCAGCAGACCGACGTTCTCACCGGCCTGGCCCTCGTCGAGCAGCTTGCGGAACATCTCGATACCGGTGACCGTGGTGGTGGTCTTCTCGGTGTGGATGCCGATGATGTCGACGGTCTCGTTGACCTTCAGGACACCACGCTCGATACGGCCGGTGACGACCGTACCGCGACCGGTGATCGTGAAGACGTCCTCGACGGGCATGAGGAACGGCTTGTCGACGTCACGCTCGGGCTGCGGGATCGACTCGTCGACGGCCTTCATCAGGTCGAGGACGGACTCCACCCACTGCGCCTCGCCCTCAAGGGCCTTCAGCGCGGAGACCTTGACGACCGGCAGGTCGTCGCCCGGGAACTCGTACTCGGTGAGCAGCTCACGGACCTCGAGCTCGACGAGCTCCAGGATCTCCTCGTCGTCCACCATGTCGGCCTTGTTCAGCGCGACCACGATGTACGGAACGCCGACCTGGCGGGCCAGGAGCACGTGCTCCTTGGTCTGCGGCATCGGGCCGTCGGTGGCGGCGACCACCAGGATCGCGCCGTCCATCTGCGCGGCACCGGTGATCATGTTCTTGATGTAGTCCGCGTGACCCGGGCAGTCGACGTGGGCGTAGTGCCGCGTCTCCGTCTGGTACTCGACGTGCGCGATGGAGATGGTGATACCGCGCTGGCGCTCCTCGGGCGCCTTGTCGATGTTGTCGAATGCGGTGGCCTCGTTCAGGTCCGGGAACGCGTCGTGCAGCACCTTGGTAATGGCGGCCGTGAGGGTCGTCTTACCGTGGTCGATGTGACCGATGGTGCCGATGTTGACGTGCGGCTTAGTCCGCTCGAACTTCGCCTTCGCCACTGGGGTCCTCCTGTGGAGTGGTTCTGGTACGCCTTACTTCGCCGGCGCCAGGTGATCTTTGCTGTCAAGGCCCGGATCCCGGGGGCATTCCGTCGTGATTGTGGCGGAATGCCCCGTGAGGTTCCGGAGTCAAGCCTACGGCGTGTGAACGCGGTGCGTTACTCGCCCTTGGCCTTCGCGATGATCTCCTCGGCGACGTTCCGCGGAACCTCGGCGTAGGAGTCGAACTGCATCGAGTAGCTGGCGCGACCCGATGTCTTGCTGCGGAGGTCGCCGACGTAGCCGAACATCTCCGAGAGGGGCACGAGGCCCTTCACGACGCGGGCACCGGCCCGCTCCTCCATGGCCTGGATCTGGCCACGGCGGGAGTTGATGTCACCGATGACATCGCCCATGTAGTCCTCGGGCGTGGTGACCTCGACGGCCATCATCGGCTCCAGGAGCACGGGGGCGGCCCTGCGCGCGGCCTCCTTGAAGGCCTGCGAACCGGCGATCTTGAAGGCCAGCTCGGAGGAGTCGACCTCGTGGTAGGCACCGTCGAGCAGCGTGATGCGGACGCCCGTCATCTCGTACCCGGCGAGGATGCCGAACTGCATGGCCTCCTGCGCACCGGCGTCGACCGAAGGGATGTACTCCTTCGGGATACGGCCACCGGTCACCTTGTTCACGAACTCGTACGAGGCGTCGCCGCTCTCGATGGGCTCGATCGCGATGATGACGCGCGCGAACTGGCCGGTGCCACCCGTCTGCTTCTTGTGGGTGAACTCGACCTTCTCGACGGCCTTGCGGATCGTCTCGCGGTACGCGACCTGCGGCTTGCCGACGTTGGCCTCGACCTTGAACTCACGGCGCATCCGGTCGACCAGCACCTCGAGGTGCAGCTCGCCCATACCGCCGATGATGGTCTGGCCGGTCTCCTCGTCCGAGTGGACCTGGAAGGACGGGTCCTCCTCGGCCAGCCGCTGGATCGCGATGCCCAGCTTCTCCTGGTCGCCCTTCGACTTGGGCTCGATGGCGACCTGGATGACCGGCGCCGGGAAGTCCATGGACTCCAGGATGACCGGCTTCTTCTCGTCGGACAGCGTCTCACCGGTGGTGGTCTGCTTCAGGCCCATGACGGCGACGATGTCACCGGCGCCCACCGACTCGATCTCCTCACGCTTGTTGGCGTGCATGCGGTAGATCTTGCCGATGCGCTCCTTGCGGCCCTTGACGGAGTTCAGCACGGCGGTGCCGGACTCCAGGCGGCCGGAGTACACGCGGACGAAGGTGAGCTTGCCGAGGTGCGGGTCGCTCATGATCTTGAACGCCAGCGCGGACAGCGGCTCCTCGTCGGACGGGCGGCGCTTGATGACCGTCTCCGGGTCCTTGACGTCGTGGCCCTCGATGGCCTCGACGTCCAGGGGGGACGGCAGGTAGCGCACCACCGCGTCGAGCAGGGGCTGGACGCCCTTGTTCTTGAACGCGGTGCCGCAGAACACGGGGGTGACGGTGATGCCGTCGCCCTTGCCGGAGGCGATGGTGATACGGCGGATCGCCGCGTACAGCTGCTCCACGGTGGGCTCCTCGCCCTCCAGGTACAGCTCCATCATCTTGTCGTCGTTCTCGGCGACGGCCTCGATCAGCTTGCCGCGCCACTCCTCGGCGGCCTCGGTGTGCGTGGCCGGGATGTCGACGATGTCGTACATCTCGCCCTTGGTCGCCTCGGCGGACCACACGAAGGCCTTCATCGTCACGAGGTCGACGACGCCCTTGAAGTCCATCTCCGCGCCGATCGGCAGCTGCATGACCAGCGGCTGCGCGCCCAGACGGTTGCTGATCATGTCGACGCAGCGGTGGAACTCGGCACCGGTACGGTCGAGCTTGTTGACGAAGCAGATCCGCGGCACGCCGTAGCGGTCCGCCTGACGCCACACCGTCTCGGACTGCGGCTCGACACCGGCGACGCCGTCGAACACCGTCACGGCACCGTCGAGGACGCGCAGCGAACGCTCCACCTCGACGGTGAAGTCGACGTGGCCCGGCGTGTCGATGATGTTGATGGTGTGGTCGACGTCTTCCAGCGGCCAGTGACAGGTGGTGGCGGCAGAGGTGATCGTGATGCCACGCTCCTGCTCCTGCTCCATCCAGTCCATGGTGGCGGCGCCGTCGTGGACCTCGCCGATCTTGTAGGACACGCCGGTGTAGAAGAGGATCCGCTCGGTGGTGGTCGTCTTGCCCGCGTCGATGTGAGCCATGATCCCGATGTTGCGGACCTTGGCCAGGTCAAGTGAAGTGGTGGCCATAAGGCTTCAGTCTTCTCTCGGTCTCGATGTGGGTAGCGACTACCAGCGGTAGTGCGCGAAGGCCTTGTTGGACTCGGCCATCTTGTGGGTGTCCTCGCGCTTCTTCACAGCGGCACCGAGGCCGTTGGACGCGTCGAGAAGCTCGTTGAGCAGCCGCTCGGTCATGGTCTTCTCGCGACGGGCGCGGGAGTAGCCGACCAGCCAGCGCAGCGCCAGCGTGTTGGCGCGGCCGGGCTTGACCTCGATCGGCACCTGGTAGGTGGCGCCACCGACACGGCGGGACTTGACCTCAAGGGTCGGCTTGATGTTCTCCAGCGCGCGCTTGAGCGTGATGACCGGGTCGTTGCTGGTCTTCTCGCGCAGGCCCTCCATGGCGCCGTACACGATGCGCTCGGCGGTGGAGCGCTTGCCGTTCAACAGCACCTTGTTGATGAGGGACGTGACAAGAGGAGAACCGTAGACCGGGTCGATGATGACCGGGCGCTTCGGGGCGGGGCCCTTACGAGGCATTCTTACTTCTCCTTCTTGGCGCCGTAGCGGCTGCGGGCCTGCTTGCGGTTCTTGACACCCTGGGTGTCGAGGGAACCGCGGATGATCTTGTAGCGAACACCGGGCAGGTCCTTCACACGACCGCCACGCACGAGCACGATGGAGTGCTCCTGGAGGTTGTGTCCCTCACCCGGAATGTAAGCGGTGACCTCGATCCCGCTGGTCAGACGCACACGCGCGACCTTACGCAGGGCCGAGTTCGGCTTCTTCGGGGTGGTCGTGAACACACGCGTGCAGACACCGCGGCGCTGGGGCGAACCGTCCAGTGCGGGCGTCTTGTTCTTCTCGACCTTGTCCTGCCGGCCCTTGCGGACCAGCTGCTGGATCGTAGGCACTACTTCTCCGGTTTCTGTGTGCCGATAGGTACAGCTAACCTGGAACATTCGCCGACCCACGCGGTCGGGTGTGTCGAATCCCGCAGACTCCCGCCGCAAGGCGAAAAGGGCGCAGATCACGGTGGCCAGTCTTAGCTCGCTATGCGGTTTACAGGCACGCACAAGAGCCAGGGCACACCCCAGGCACAAGGTCTGAGCGTACCTACCTCATTCGCTGCGGTCAAAACAACCGGGCCTCGCCCGTATGACCACGCGGTACATGTCAAGGCCATGCACCCCGGATGACCTTCACATCAACGAACGGCGAACGTCACGCGCGCCGAAGATCCCCTCACCCGGGTCCTCCCCACCCTCCTCTACAGCGCCTCCCCCACAGCCCCTCTCTCAGTGGCTCTCAGTGGCCCTCTCCCGGAGCCTCGCGGAGGGGCCCCTCCCTCACAGGCGCTCACAGGCGCTCTCAGCCGGAGGCCGCGGCGGCGACGAGGGCGAGCAGGAACACGGCCCACCCGGCCACCGACAGCCACCCCAGCACCAGCCCGGTGATCGCGAAGCCCTCGCCGCTCTCGCCGGTCCGCCGCATCTCGGAGCGCGCGGAATGCCCGAGCACCACCGCGGGGATGCCCGTGATCCCGAAGGTCATGGTGGTCAGCACCCCGAGCACCATGGACCCCACGGCCTTGCCGTTGGTGGGCGGCGCCGGCGCGGGCAGGAACGTCCGCGGCACCTGGTGCATCATCGGGGGCGGCGCCATGTACACCGGCTGCACGGGCTGCATCGGTACGGGCCCCTGCGGCAGGTCGGCGACCAGCAGCGCCAGCTCACCGACCGTACGCGCCGCGTACGCCCGCGCGGTCCGCTTCTCCAGCTCGTCCTGCTGCAACCGCCCCTCGCCGAAACCGGCTCTGAGCACATCCACGGCCCGCTCCCGGTCGGCGTGCGAGGCCAGCATGGGCGGCCCGACCTGCGTCTGCCACGGCTGCCCCTGTCCATGCGGCTGCCCCTGCCACGGTGTCGGAGACGACACGGAACACCTCCCCCCAGCGGAGACCAACGCCTCCCGGAGACGGAACTCCATACATCATCCTTCAACGCCCGCCGATCGGCACCGGTTCCCTCTCCGCGACATCAATGACGTTTCGCCGGAACTACCCCATCACCACCACTACGCCCGGTCCGCCCGTCGCGTCACTCCTTGTGGCGTGCCGCGCGTTCGGCGGCGAAGACGTCCTCCAGCCGGAAGAGCTGGGCCCGGCCCGCCCTGCCCACGGCCGTGAGACGCCCCAGTTGGACCCACTTGCGGATCGTGGCCGGCGCGACACCGGCCTCCCGCGCGGCGAGCGGGCCCGGGATGAGGGTGGGGGTGCGAGCGGGTGCCGGAGCAGGCGTCGGAGCGGGTGCCGGGGTGGGCGTCAGAGCGGGCTGAACGTCCGGGCGACGCCGCTCACTCATGGCCTTGTTCCCCGTCCCCGGGCGCCGTCCACTCCCGCTCGTCCCAGGTGTGCCGGTACGCCGGGTCGTCGTGGCAGCCGCACAGGGGGGCGTCGCAGCGGCACGCGGGATTGACACAGAGCACCGCGGCCCGCTCGGGAAAGGCACGCAAGGAGACCGAGTCGCACCAGGGGCAGCGTCCGAGGACCCGTACCACCGTCTCGGTGTCGCCCAGCGCGCGGGCGCAGCGGCGGGCCATCCGGCGGGTCTCGTCACGGACGTGCGCGGCGAGCACGGTGTCCCGGCCGATGGCGTCGAGGAGGGCGGTGATCCGGCGGAGCCGCTCGGGCACGGGGGCGCGGCGCGGCCGGGGCAGGGCGAGCCGGTCCCGTACCGCCTCCTCCAACTCGACCACGCCGTCGGTGATGTCACGGATGGCGTCGGAGACATGCAGGCGCAGCGGGGCGGCGCCGGGGCCGGGGGCGGTGAGGCCGTGGCGCTGTTGCAGCAGCAGGGCTTCCGCGCGTTCGGCGCGGTGGCGGGCATCGGGGCGGGGCGGTGGTACGGGGGTGGTGGGGGTGGTGGGGGTGGTGGCAGGGCGACTATGTGGCGATCCGCCGTTGCCGGGGACCAACTCCTGTGCCAGCTCGGGGAATTGCCGCGCCAGCAGGCCGATCCACAACGCCGCCTGTGTGGTCGGCGGTTCGGTCGACGGGGTCTGGGGCGGCGAGCCGTGCTCCGGTGGGCGGGATCCGGCAAGGGGCATGGCGTCTCCCTGTGGGTTCGGTGTTCGCCGGTCGGGGAATTCGCCTCCACCCTCACAGATTGCGTGCGCGCTCGCAACACAATTCCCTCACGCTTCGCCACGCATCCTTCACGGAACGCCGATGAGCCTGGCGGGCACGCCTCCTACTCACAGTCATTGCACAGCAACACATAATTTGTTGCGCGCGAGCAAGCTAAACTCGGCCTCCCCGAGGGAAGCGAGCAGAGAGATGGCCAGCCAGGATCTGGAGGCGTTCGCCGCGTGGGTCGAGGACCTGATCCGGCGTCGCGGTTACGACATCGACAGCCCGCGCGGCGGCGGCAGGTCACGGATCGCGGACGAGGCGGGAGTGCACCGGGCCGCCGTCACCCGCCTGTTGCAGCGCCAGAGCATGCCGGACCTGGAGACCACGCGCCGGCTCGCCCGCGCGCTCGGCGTGCCGGTCCGCGACATGCTCATCCGCTCCGGCCGGCTGACCGCCGAGGAACTGGCCGACCCGCGCGACCGCCCGGCCCCGGCCGCCGGGGTCCCGGGCGCGGAGCCGGGCCGCCGGCCCACCCTGGAGGAGGTCGCGGATCTGCTGGGCGTACCGGCCGAGCGGCGGGACATGTTCGTACGGGTGGCCGGGCAGTTCCTGCCGGACGGGACGGCGGGCGGCGCGGGGGCGGGGGCGCGGGTCCCGGACTGACCTGGGCCGCCCTCCTCCTTCCCGGCCGCCACCACCCCGGGCCTTCACCGGCCACCCCGCCGCGCACACATCCACGGGACCGTCTAGTTGCGCTCGCGCTCGCAACATGTCACAGTTGGTGCAGCGGCGGAGCTGTGCCCCGTGACCGGGTGGCGGCCCGCCGTTCCGCATGACCGCACCTGAGGCCCGCGAGCCCATGGGCCCGACAGATAGGGAGGCCATCCGTGGCCGATCCGACGGTCACCTTCCCCGACGTCGAGCGACTCGTCGTCGACTTCCTGACCGACCGCACCGAACTCGCCGCCGCGACCGTGGACAACGTCCCGCCGGCCGGCTTCGACGGCACCCAGCAGGTGGTCCTGGTCTCCCGTGCCGGCGGCGCCTGGATCGACGACCAGCATCTCGACCAGCCGCTGGTGGACTTCGAGGTCTACGGCCCCGACAAGACCACCGCGCACACGCTGGCCCTGACGGTCCGTTCCGCGCTGCTCGCGCTGCGCGGGACGACGTACGGCACGGCGTATGTCGCCGATGTCGTCGAGGCCGACGGGCCGCGCTGGCTGCCCGACTGGAACCGCTCGGCGGCCAACCGGTACTACGCCACGACGCGGCTGCACATCCGGCCCGTCTGAACCCCGGCCCACCCGAGCGGGCGCCGCCATTATCCGGCCGCCCGCTCCCCGATCAGGCCCTGCCCGCACCTTCGTACGGCAGGGCCTTTGCCATGCCCGGCCGCCCACCGGCCACCGCTGGCACCCCACCACCCACCCTGTGAAAGGACATCCGCATGGCAGGCAGCAACGCCAACGAGATCCGTGTCGCCGGCACCGGCCGCATCCTGGTCGCCTCGCTCGGGGCGACCGCGCCGACCGATGTGACCACGGCCTGGTCGACCGAGTGGAAGGACCTCGGCTACACCTCGCAGGACGGCATCAAGCTGGCGAAGAAGGACAAGCTGGACCCGGTCGAGACCTGGCAGTCGGTCTCCCCGGCCCGGTTCATCTACTCGGACCGCGATCTGACGGTGAAGTTCCAGCTGCTCCAGCTGAACGAGGACACGCTGCCGTTCTTCATGGGCGGCGACGCGGTCACCGAGACCGCCGCCGGGTCCGGGCTGTACAAGTACGAGCTGGCCGCCGACCCGAAGTTCAACGAGAAGGCGCTGGGCGTCGAGTTCAGCGACGGCGGCACCGTCACGTACCGCTTTGTCATCCCACGCGGCCAGGTCACCGAGACCGAGGAGCTGACGCTGACCCGGACCGCCTCCATCAAGCTCGGCGTCACCTTCACCGGGCTCGCGGTCGACAACACCAAGCCGCTGGCGACGTTCCTGATGAAGGACCCGTCGTACGCGGGCATCGCCTCCTGATCCATTCCCTCCCCCTGCGGGCGGACCGGGGCCGTGTCCTGCCCGCCCCGGCGGGCCCCGGTCCGCCCGCACCCGTGCCTGAACCACTTGAGGAGTTGAAGCATGGCGGCATTCGACGTCAGCGCGGCCAGGGCCCAGCGTCAGGAGGCGCTCGGCCGTACCTGGTCCTTCACCATCGACACGGACACCTTCACGCTCCCGACCGAGCTGACCCGCAGGACGGCCCGGGCGCTGCGCGAGCTGGACGACAACGACGTGGACGGTCTGCTGCGGGTGCTGCTGGGCGAGGCCCAGTTCGAGCGCTTCGACCTGCACGAGGTCACCATGCAGGACATCGCCGCGATCCTGGAGGCGTACGGCAAGGAGTCCGGGCTCGGCCTGGGGGAAGGCTGAGCCTCGGCGAGTTCGTCGACGAGCACGCCGAGGCGCTGGAGGCGGATCTGCTCCGC
This sequence comes from Streptomyces sp. NPDC056734, assembly GCF_042790455.1. Classification (NCBI taxonomy): domain Bacteria; kingdom Bacillati; phylum Actinomycetota; class Actinomycetes; order Kitasatosporales; family Streptomycetaceae; genus Streptomyces; species Streptomyces sp. NPDC056734. The sequence continues at coordinate 120,984 of NZ_JBHTZD010000017.1, read as the reverse complement.
CACTACGGCGTGGACCTGCTCGACTGGCATCGCGGCCGGCTGTCCTCCCGCCGGCTCGCGGTGCTGGTCCGGCAGCTGCCCCGCGACAGCGCGACGCTGCGCGAGCTGCACGGCGAGGCCATGGACTGGTCGGTCACCGACCATCTGCTCGCCGCGGCCGTCGACCAACTCGCCGAGGCGAACTGGATGTTCGCCACGGTCCATCGGGACGAGGACGCGGAGGCGCTGGAGTATCCGACGCCGGTGCCGCGCCCGGGGGCGGAGACGATGCCGTCGCCGGGGGCGGAGCCGACGCCGTCGCCCGATCCGCGCGATCCGGGTGAACCGGCTGGCGCCCCGGTGGCCCGCAACCCCAGCCCGGCCGAGCTGGCCCACTTCTTCAATGCATGACCGAGACCTCCCGGCAGGAGTGACAGACCGATGACCCTCTACACCCCGCTCGGCGGGCTCCCGTACCCGCAGCCCACCGACACCGCCAACCTCCCCCTCCATCTCCAGTCCCTGGCGACCGGCATCGACGGCCGCACGATCCTGCGCTACCCGAACGCCGCCGACCGGGACGAGGTGGTCACGACGCCGGTGGCCGGGATGGTGGCGTGGCTGACCACGCCCGGCACGCTCACCTACTACACGGGTACGCAGTGGATCGCGCTGGGCGCCTGGAACACGTACACCCCGACCTGGACGGCCGCGACGACGAATCCGTCGATCGGCGACGGGACGCTGACCGGCAAGTACGCGGTGGTGGGGAAGGTGTGCCACTTCACCACGCTGGTGACCTTCAGCTCCACGACGACGTTCGGGAGCGGCGGCTACACGCTCGGGCTGCCGGTGACCGCCGGTGCGCAGGGCGGGCTTCCGCAGTTCCTGGGCATCGCGACGGTGCCCGGCGGGCGGGTCCTGCTGGCCTGCCAGCCGACGCTGTCCGCCGGGGCGACGGGTATCACGCTGTGGGGCGTCACGAGCGAGACGAACCTGAGCCTCTTGCAGGTCGGAAGTGGCGGGGTGCTCAGTACGGCGTGGTCGGCCACCAGCGCGATCCGGATCAGCGGGACGTACGAGGTGGCGTGAGGACCGCCGGAAACGCCATGAGCCGACGTCGGCCGAGAATCGACGGTGTCCCGGTTTTTCCCTGGGCAACACGGGTACGCCCAGTACCCTGAGGGACTCTAATCACTCAAATGTTCTAACAGCTGGGCTCGGATGGTGCCGAGGAATGGGGGCCGAGTGACCAACGAAGAGGGCGCGGCGTGGGCCGGCACGGAATACGCCGAGGCGGCGGCCGAGGTACGCAAGCAACTGACCGCCCACCTCAAGGGCCGCCCTCTGCCGCCCGACCTGGTGATCACGACGCGGGCGGAGATCGAGAAGCGGGAGTTCACGGCGTACGGGAAGGGGTGGCGGGACCGGGGGGAGCATGACGAACGCCGATGGACTGAGCCGACGGCTCCCGACCGGCCCACCTCGCCCGACGGCGCGAAGGTCCTGCCCGTCCCCCACACCCCCGGCTCACCGGCGGCCCGCCCCCACCCGCACGACGAACTGTCCTGAAGGCCGTTGTCAGATTCCGGCGGCCAGCCAGATGACCGCAACCGCCAAAAACACTCCACCCAGCCACACCAAGCCATTGCCGGGCATGCGCTTCTTCGAGTCGAATTTTTCGGCGCTCCGCACATCTCTGAGATTGGCCGGATTGTAGACGATCTCCATCGTGTCCCCCACTTGGACCACCGGGTTTCCAGTGGGGGCGGCGACAGAGGATTCCCTCGTGACGCCGTCCTGCGCGGTGTATTTCACAATAACGCTGACCGGCCAAGACCCCCCTCCTGGCTTGAAGACGCGATCCGCAACAATCCCGGTGACGGAAACTGCATTCCGCCGCATCAGTAAGTCCTGACGGAAGATCACCAGGCCTATCCCCGAAAAAATGAGCCCAAATAAACCGAATGCGAATGCCATCTCGACCCCCTCCACCTAGACGCACCGCATGGCACAGCATTGACACCGCGCCACCCTAGCAAGCACTCCCGCAGGAGGTAAGCCATGTCGGGTGAAAACTCAGAGATCGATCGAATAGACGGCGAAATCAAAGCCATCAAAAACACCCTAAATGGTGACACGAACAAGGAGTCCATGGAGAAGAGGCTCGGCGCCCTTGAGGAGAAGGACTACGTCCTCGGGCACGAGTTCAATGCGTACAAGAACGAAGCCGTCGGCGCTGTATCGGATTTCAAAATGGCGGCATTCGAAGTGGCAGCTGCCAAGATCGCCTGGGACATCATCAGCCTTCAAATCCCTCCCATTATCAAGCTCAACGAGGAGTTCATTCTCCACAGGTTTCGCCTGACGTACAACAACGACGGTGAGACCGGCGGTCTATTTCAACGCCTGGTCCGAGACCACCGGGATGAACCAACAGCCGCCACTACCGCGAACACCGGCACCGGCACCGCTACCACCACCACGAACACCGCCACCACGAACACCGGCGCCGCGACAGTTGCGAACACCCGCGCCGCGACGGCCGGGGCACAACAGGTCACCAACGAGACGAACCGTCTAACGGCGGCATCCGGCCAACTACAGGCCAGGCTGGACGGCTGACCAACCACACCGGCCCATGCGCACACCACGGAGATGAATCCCATGAGCCTCAAACGAGCCGTACTCAACGTGTCAGCGAGCCTGCAAAACCTGCGAGGAAGGATCGACCCGGCCACCCGCAGCATGAGTGCGCTACAGAAGGGCGCCACGGCGGCCGTCGGCCCTCTGTCCCAGCTGAGGAACGGATCCGGCCAGACCGCCACCGCCGTCGGAAAGATACGGACCACCGCCAACAACAGCGACAGCGCCGTACGGAAGCTCACTGCCGGGCTGCGTACCCTGGACGGTTCGCTCACCAAGTCCAAAGGCGGCTCCGACCGACTCAAGTCCTCCCTCGACAAGCTCAAGTCCGCCGCCAAAGGCGCCCAGGGTGAGCTGAAGAACGTCAAGAAGCAGGCCGACGGAGTCGACACATCCGTAGGCAAAGCCGCCAAGAACGCCGACAAGGGCGAGAAGTCCATGGGCAATCTGGGCAAGGGCCTCAAAGGCGCCTCCCTCGCTCAGAAGGGGCTCAACCTCGCCATGGCCGCCAGCCCGTTCGGGCTAGTGATGACGCTGCTGGCGCCGCTCGTCGCGCAGTTCGTCAACATGGACAAGGTCACCGCCGTACTGCGCAAGGGCGTCGAACTCGCCATGAAGCACATCGGCACGGCGGTGGGCGCGCTGTCTAAGAACTCCGGGCCGGTGCTCAAGGGCATCGGCAACGCCATGATCAGCCCCTTCACCGGCCTCGCCGTCGCCCTGAACGGCCTGTTCGGCGTGCTGGCCGGTATCCGTATCTCGATCCCCGACTGGGTGCCGAAGTACGGCGGACAGGGCTACTCCTTCCCCCGCCTCAGCGTCCCCGTCCCCCGCCTCGCCACCGGCGGTGTCGTCCAGGCCCGCTCCGGCGGCACCCTCGCCCTGCTCGGCGAGGCCGGCGAACACGAGGCCGTCCTCCCGCTCTCCAAGCTGGAACGCATGCTCGGACAGGGCGGCGGCCTCCGTACCCTCACCGCCGCCGTCGAGAGACTCGCCGACCGCCCGGTCGTCATCCAGGTCGACTCGCAGGAGATCGCCCGAGCCGTGTTCCTGGGCCAGCGGCAGCTCGCCCGCCGATAGACAGGGGCAGGCACCAACGCCCTCAGCTCCCCAACTCCCCGCTCCCGCCCGCCGACGGACGCCCCGTCGGCTTTTTTCATGCCCGCACGCCCCCACACCCGCACGCCCTCCCGCGCCGACTCACCCCTTACGGAGCCCCCATGGGAAACCTCTGGATCGGCCGCCCCGGCTCCATGGCCGAGATCGACCAGGCCGCCAAGTCCTTCGACCGCACCGCCGACCTCGGCGTCAGCGAGTTCAAGTCGCTCGGCGGCCGGGTCACCGTCACCCGCAACCAGGCCCCCGTCCGCCGCCTCAAGCTCGCCTGGGACCTGCTGCCGCCCGCCCCCGCCCGCGCGCTCGACCGCATCGCCCGCCGCATCGACGGCTCCGGGCCGGTGTACGTCATCGACCCCGCCGCCGGAAACGTCCTCGCCCCCGCCCAGGCCGCCGGGACCGGCGTGGCGGGCGCCACCGACGTCACCGGGCTCGCCCAGTGGTTCGTCACCCTTCCCACCGGCACCCTCACCGCGACCGCCCCCGGTGTCTTCGCCTTCACCGCCGCCGACGCGACCGGCACGGTCGCCTGGCGCTGCACCGGAACCGTCGGCAACTTCCCCGTCACCCCCGGACTCCAGCTCTCCTTCCGCGCCCCCACCGCACTCGCCGCCCTCGGCACGGTCACCGTCGGCCTCGACTACAAGAAGGCGGACGGCAGCCACCTCAGCTCCAGCACCACCCCCGGCCCCATCGTCACCGCCACCGTCCCGCCCGGCGCCGCCTACGCCACCCCCACCGCCCGGCCCGGCACCCCCGGCACCTACTCCCTCGCCGGCGCCTGCCTGACGTACGGCGGTACGGCGGCGGACGGCGTCCCCGGCGACGGTCTGCCGCCCATGTCGGTCACCGGCTACAGCGACAGCCCCGGCCGCCCCCTCCCCTACCGCAACTTCAGCCTCGACCTCGTGGAGGTGTCCGGTGCAGCAGGCTGACAACGCCACCACCGCCGCGCTCGCCGCAGGCGAACGGACCGTCACCCACACCACCCGGCTCGGCGGCAAGGACCGCTCCGCGCAAGTGCAGTCCTGGCAGGTGGAACGGTCCTACGCGACCGATCTGCCCGCCGCCATGCGCGCCTTCTCCGGATCCTCCGCCGCCCAGCTCCAGCTCCAGATCTCCGGCACCGGCGGAGTCACCGCACCCGAGCTGTACGCCCCCTGGGCGCTCCGCGCCACCGGCGACCTCGCCCGCCCGGGACAGTCCGTCGTCCACCACGGCGGCGTCGGCACGACCACCCTGCCCGCCTTCCGGGGCACGGTCAGGTCCCGTTCCGCGCAGGCGGGCACCGACTCCGTCCAGCTCACCGTGCTGGACGGCGCCGAACGGCTGCGCGGCCCGGCGCTGCTGCCGAAGCCGTACGCCGGATTCCTGTGGGGCCGGCCGGTCGCCACCGCCACCTGGTGCGTGGACGAACTGCTGCGCCAGGCCGGCGTGCACTCCTCCCCGCCGCCCCGCTACCCGGAGTTCGTCGCCGGGCAGCCGCTCACCCTCGTCCACGCCACCCTGCACGGCGGCTTCGCCACCCCCTACGGCCAGCCCGAGGCCCTGCCCGCCCCCGCCGACTACACCTGGACCAGGGACAGCGCCCCGCACGAGATGGCGCTGCTGCCGCGCACCACCGGCCTCACCGCGAGCTGGTTCCCCCGCTCCCGGGTCACCGTGCCCGGCAGCAGGCTGCTCGCCGAGGCATGGGTGAACAGCGGGAAGGGCACCGGCGACACCGTCCGCATGGACCTCGTACTGGACCGCACGGGCGGCGCGACCGGAATCCTGCGCATGGAGGTGAACTTCGCGACCGGACATGTCGGCTTCTCCTCCGGCACGGACGGCGGTTCCAGTGCGGGCTTCACCTGGGACATGTGGCCCGCGATCCGGGCGCTCAAGGGCGTGTGGCACATCGGGGCGTTCTTCGACACGGTGAGCACGGGCAGCACCGTGTACCCGACCGTGCACCCCCGGCTGACCGGCCCGGACGGCACGGTACTGATCGGTGCGGCGACCACGTTCACCCACGCGTACGGCGTCCAGCCCGCCGCCGAGCTGCGCGAGCTGAGGCTCGTCACCGACCTGGCGGTGGAGGGCGTCCAGCTCACCAGCGGACTGCCCGCGATGCCCTCCGCCGCCGTCTTCGACCAGACCGGCACCTGGACCAAGGCCGTCGAACTCGACGACGCGATCCTGCCGCTGTCCTCCGTGCCCCGGGTGTCCGGCTCGCAGTGGGAGGTCATCGGGCAGATCGCGAAGGCCGGCCTGGCCACCGCCGAGTTCGACGAGCGGGGCGTCTTCCGGTGGCGCAACCACACCCGCTTCAGCACCACCCCGACCACCCCGGACCTGACTCTCACCTCGGTACGCGACATCGCCTCCCTCACCCTCACGGAGGAGATCGACGCCTGCCGCAACTACATCACCCAGCCCGCCCGTGTCTGGGAGGACTCCGGCTTGGAACCGGGCACCACCTACACCGACACGATCGTCCGGTCCGTGCCCGCCAACGGCACGCTGACGGTGTCGTACGTCATGGCGGAGGAGGAGTTCGACATCGGCCCGCCCACGACGGACGACGACTCGGTCGTCACCGGCGGCTCCCAGGTCCGCTTCGCCACCACCCGGGCCGGCACCACGGCCGTGAAGGGCGCGGTCGACGTCCTGACCCGCCGCGAGGACGGCTATCTGGTGATGCGGTTCAGCAACCGCACGGCCCAGACCCTCTACACCGCGAAGAAGGACGGCACCCCGTCCGTCTACCTGGAGACGCTCAAACCGAAGGCCGACCCGGTGGAGCGGTCCGCCACCCGGTACATCTCGGGTACGACCAGCGAGAAGTACTACGGCCGCCAGGAACACACCGGCGAGGTCACCGACTGGATCCAGGACCTGACCTCCGCCCAGTCCATCGCCAACGCGATGTACACCGCCGGGGTCTACCCGGTGCCCGTCATCGGGGACGTGGAAGTCCTGTACGACCCCCGGGTGCAGCTCGGCGATGTGATCCGCCTGATCGACAGCACGGGCACCCGCCTCAACACCCTGGCCTGGGTGGTCGGCATCAGCACCGCCGCCACGGCCGACGGCGGCGTACGCCAGACCCTGACCCTGCGCGGCACCCAGCCCAACGGCACCCCGGCCGACCTGGGGCTCACCCCGGACGCCGCCGCGGACCCGGCGCCCGTCACCCTCGCCACGTACGCCTCGGTGACCGCCGCCTTCACGACCCTGGCCGCTCTCACCGCCTCGGGTCTGACCTGGGGCGAGATCAAGGAGTCCGCGCATGTCTGAGACACCGGCCGGGTCCGTCGCCGAGGCGGCCACGACAGCCCCGCCCGAGCCCATCCCCGTCACCCTCGACGCCCAGCAGCTCGCCCAGCTCGCCGAGGCCGTCACCACGGGGCTGGCCGAGTATCTGACGCCGGTGCCAGTCGCGGTGACGCCCTCGGGGGTGACCGAGACCGTATCCGACCCCGGCCCGGAGACACCCGATCCGGCCTCGCCTCAGGACCCCCCGGACTCGCCGCAGGACCCCCCGGAGACCACCGAGCCGCCCACCGAGATCCCGCTTCCGTCACCCCCGGCCGACCCCACCCCGCCGGTCGAGGAGTAGCACCTCCGGCTCACCCCTTCGCCCCGACAGCGCCGACAACGCCGACCCCGGACAACCCCTACGCCCCGAGCCGCTCCCCCAGGCGGCCGGGGCTCTTCTCTTCCCCCGGCTCTCTCCAAAGGGAAACCCCACACCCACCCGAAAGGCGCCCCCATGGCAACCCCCCTGACCGCCACCGCCCTCGTATCCGCCCTGAGGGCCGAGGGCGTCACCGTCATCGAGCACCCCGGCTGGCGCACCAACAACCGCAACACAAAGGGCCGTTGGGGCCCGGTGCACGGCGTGATGATTCACCACACCGTCACCACCGGGACCACCTCCAGCGTCGCCCTCTGCTTCAACGGCCACGCGACGCTCCCCGGCCCCCTGTGCCACGGCGTGATCGCCAAGGACGGCACCGTCCACCTCGTCGGCAACGGCCGCGCCAACCACGCGGGCAGCGGCGACGGCGACGTACTGAAGGCGGTCATCGCCGAGACCACCGCACCCGCGCCGAACGAGAACGACACCGACGGCAACGTCCACTTCTACGGCTTCGAGTGCGTCAACCTCGGCGACGGCAAGGACCCCTGGCCCGAGGCCCAGCTGGAGGCCATGGCGCGCTCCTCGGCCGCGCTGTGCCGGGCCCACGGCTGGAACGCGAAGTCCGTGATCGGCCACAAGGAGTGGACCGGCGCGAAGATCGACCCGCGCGGCTTCACGATGGCCGCCTTCCGCACCCGGGTGACAACCCGCCTCACCACCGGGCCGGCCCCCACCCCCAAGCCACCGGCCCCCGCCCCCACTCCAACCCCCACCCCCACCCACCAGCCCTTCCCCGGCGCCGCCTGGTTCAGGACGACCCCGGCGTCACCCATCGTCACCGCGATGGGCAAGCGCCTGGTCGCCGTCGGCTGCTCCGCCTACGCCCAGGGCCCCGGCCCGCAGTGGACCGAGGCCGACCGCGCGTCCTACGCCACATGGCAGCGCAAGCTCGGCTACACCGGCGCCGACGCCGACGGCTGGCCCGGCGCCACCTCCTGGGCCGCGCTGAAAGTCCCGTACAGCTCCTGAGCCCCGTTCCCCGAGGATCTCTCGACGTTCCCCCGAGGCGCCCATGACAGACCCCGATCCGAACGACCCCCTGACCATCGCCCTCGAACTGGAACGCCTGCGCGGCACCCTGGAGGCCGGGTTCGCCCGCGTCGACGGCCAGCTCGCCCTGCTCGTGCAGCGCAGCGACCAGAGCGACAGACAGCTCGCCGACCATGAACAGCGGCTGGACGCCCTGGAGCGCGCCCGCTGGCCGGTCACCAGCATCGCCGCGCTGGCCGCCGCCACGGCCGTCGTCCTCGGCGCCTGGGAACTGGCGGCCCGCTGACCCACGGCCCGCCGAACACGCCGAAGGGCGGCCACCCGGAAAGGGTGACCGCCCTCCAACTCAGCTCAAAGGAACCGACTACTGGAACCGACTACTGGTTGTAGGGCCCGTAGTCGTAGTCCTCCAGCGGTACAGCCTGACCCGACCCCGTACCGAACGGCGAGTAGTCGATGTCGTCGTAGCCCACGGCCGAGTACATCGCGGCCTTGGCCTCCTCGGTCGGCTCCACCCGGATGTTGCGGTAGCGGGACAGACCCGTACCCGCCGGGATGAGCTTGCCGATGATGACGTTCTCCTTGAGGCCGATCAGCGAGTCGGACTTGGCGTTGATCGCCGCGTCCGTGAGCACTCGCGTCGTCTCCTGGAAGGACGCCGCCGACAGCCACGACTCGGTCGCCAGCGAGGCCTTGGTGATACCCATCAGCTGCGGACGACCGGAGGCCGGGTGACCGCCCTCCTGGACCACACGACGGTTCTCGGTCTCGAACTTCGAGCGCTCGACCAGCTCACCGGGCAGCAGCTCGGCGTCGCCGGACTCGATGATCGTCACCCGGCGCAGCATCTGCCGGATGATGATCTCGATGTGCTTGTCGTGGATCGACACACCCTGCGAGTTGTAGACCTTCTGGACCTCGCCGACCAGGTGGACCTGCACGGCCCGCTGGCCGAGGATGCGCAGCACGTCGTGCGGGTTGGTGGCACCCGCGGTGAGCTTCTGGCCCACCTCGACGTGGTCGCCCTCGCCGACCTCCAGGCGCGCGCGCTTGGAGATCGGGAACGCCGTCTCGTCCGAGCCGTCGTCCGGGGTGATGACGAGCTTCTTGGTCTTCTCGGTCTCCTCGATCCGCACCCGGCCGGCCGCCTCGGAGATCGGGGCGACACCCTTCGGCGTACGGGCCTCGAACAGCTCGACGACACGCGGCAGACCCTGCGTGATGTCGTCACCGGCCACACCACCGGTGTGGAAGGTACGCATCGTCAGCTGGGTGCCGGGCTCACCGATGGACTGGGCGGCGATGATGCCGACCGCCTCACCGATGTCGACCAGCTTGCCGGTGGCCAGCGAGCGGCCGTAGCACATGGCGCAGGTGCCGACGGCGGACTCGCAGGTCAGCACCGAGCGGGTCTTGACCTCGGCGATGCCGTGCTTGACGACCTCGTCGATCAGCACATCGCCGAGGTCGGTACCGGCCGGGGCCAGCACCTTGCCGTCCACCACGATGTCCTCGGCGAGGCAGCGCGCGTACACGGACGTCTCGACGTTCTCCGCCTTGATCAGCGAGCCGTCGGACTGACGCTCGGCGATCTCCAGACGCAGACCGCGGTCGGTACCGCAGTCCTCCTCACGGATGATCACGTCCTGCGAGACATCCACCAGACGACGGGTCAGGTAACCCGAGTCGGCGGTACGCAGGGCGGTGTCGGCCAGACCCTTACGGGCACCGTGGGTGGAGATGAAGTACTCCAGCACGGACAGGCCCTCACGGAAGGACGCCTTGATCGGACGCGGGATCGTCTCGTTCTTGGCGTTCGACACCAGGCCACGCATACCCGCGATCTGACGCATCTGCATCATGTTTCCACGGGCACCCGAGTGGACCATCATGAAGATCGGGTTGGTCCTCGGGAAGTTGGCGTTCATCGCCTCGGCGACCTCGTTGGTCGCCTTGTTCCAGATGGTGATGAGCTCCTGGGTGCGCTCGTCCTTGGTGATCAGACCGCGCTCGTACTGCTTCTGGACCTTCTCGTCCTGAAGCTCGTACCCGGCGACGATGTCCTTCTTCGCCTCGGGGACGACGACGTCCGAGATCGCGACGGTCACACCGGATCGGGTGGCCCAGAAGAAGCCGGACGCCTTCAGGTTGTCGAGCGTCGCCGCCACGATGACCTTGGGGTAGCGCTCGGCCAGGTCGTTGACGATCTGGGAGAGCTGCTTCTTGCCCACCTCGTAGTCCACGAAGGGGTAGTCCTCGGGCAGCAGCTCGTTGAAGAGCGCGCGGCCCAGCGTGGTCTTCAGGGTGAAGGTGTCACCCTGCTGCCACTCCGGCTCGCCCTCCTCGCGCACCGGCGGCTCCCAGCCCCGCGGCGGGATGGTGCCCACCGGGAAGCGGATGTCGACCGGCGCCTGGAGCGACAGCTCCCCGGCGTCGAACGCCATGATCGCCTCGGCGCTGGAGGAGAACACCCGGTCGGTGCCCTTGACCCCGCGGCCATCGCCGTCGGTGGTGAGGAAGTACAGACCGAGGACCATGTCCTGGGTCGGCATCGTCACCGGACGGCCGTCGGCGGGCTTGAGGATGTTGTTCGAGGACAGCATCAGGATGCGCGCCTCGGCCTGCGCCTCCGCGGACAGCGGAAGGTGTACGGCCATCTGGTCACCGTCGAAGTCCGCGTTGAACGCGGTGCACACGAGCGGGTGGATCTGGATGGCCTTGCCCTCGACCAGCTGCGGCTCGAAGGCCTGGATGCCCAGGCGGTGCAGGGTGGGCGCACGGTTCAGCAGCACCGGGTGCTCGGCGATGACCTCTTCGAGGACGTCGTACACCACGGTCCGGCCGCGCTCGACCATGCGCTTGGCGCTCTTGATGTTCTGCGCGTGGTTCAGGTCGACCAGGCGCTTCATGACGAACGGCTTGAACAGCTCCAGCGCCATCGCCTTGGGCAGACCGCACTGGTGCAGCTTGAGCTGCGGGCCGACGACGATCACGGAACGCGCGGAGTAGTCCACACGCTTGCCGAGCAGGTTCTGCCGGAAGCGGCCCTGCTTGCCCTTGAGCATGTCGGACAGCGACTTCAGCGGACGGTTACCCGGTCCGGTCACCGGACGACCACGACGACCGTTGTCGAAGAGGGCGTCGACGGCCTCCTGGAGCATGCGCTTCTCGTTGTTGACGATGATCTCGGGCGCGCCGAGGTCGAGAAGCCGCTTCAGGCGGTTGTTCCGGTTGATCACCCGGCGGTACAGGTCGTTCAGGTCGGAGGTCGCGAAGCGGCCACCGTCCAGCTGCACCATCGGACGCAGGTCCGGCGGGATGACCGGGACGCAGTCCAGGACCATGCCCTTGGGGCTGTTGGACGTCTGGAGGAACGCGGAGACGACCTTCAGCCGCTTCAGGGCGCGGGTCTTCTTCTGGCCCTTGCCGGTGCGGATGATCTCGCGGAGGCGCTCGGCCTCCTCGTCCAGGTCGAAGGACTCCAGACGCTTCTGGAGCGCGGCGGCGCCCATCGAACCGTCGAAGTACGTGCCGAAGCGGTCACGCAGCTCGCGGTAGAGCAGCTCGTCGCCCTCCAGGTCCTGGACCTTGAGGTTCTTGAAGCGGGACCAGACCTCGTCCAGACGGTCGATCTCGCGCTGCGCACGGTCGCGCAGCTGCTTCATCTCACGCTCGGCGCCCTCACGGACCTTGCGGCGCACATCCGCCTTGGCGCCCTCGGCCTCCAGCTCGCCGAGGTCGGTCTCCAGCTTCTTGGCGCGGCCTTCGAGGTCGGCGTCACGGCGCTGCTCGATCTGCTGGCGCTCGACGGAGACATGCGCCTCCAGCGAGGGCAGATCGCGCGTACGGCGCTCCTCGTCGACGAACGTGATCATGTACGCCGCGAAGTAGATGACCTTCTCCAGGTCCTTCGGGGCGAGGTCGAGCAGGTAGCCAAGGCGCGACGGGACGCCCTTGAAGTACCAGATGTGGGTGACGGGCGCGGCCAGTTCGATGTGGCCCATCCGCTCACGGCGCACCTTGGCGCGGGTGACTTCGACACCGCAGCGCTCACAGATGATGCCCTTGAAGCGGACACGCTTGTACTTGCCGCAGTAGCACTCCCAGTCCCGGGTGGGGCCGAAGATCTTCTCGCAGAAGAGGCCGTCCTTCTCGGGCTTGAGCGTGCGGTAGTTGATGGTCTCCGGCTTCTTGACCTCGCCGTGGCTCCACTGACGGATGTCGTCAGCGGTGGCCAGACCGATCCGGAGCTCGTCGAAGAAGTTGACGTCGAGCACTATGCGTCAATCCCTCTCAGGGTTGTAAGTCTGTGGTCTGATTCGGGGGCCTGGGGGTCGGCGGGGGCCTCAGCTGAGCTGGGCCCCTGCCGGACTCCCGTCAGACCTCTTCGACGCTGCTCGGCTCGCGCCGGGACAGGTCGATGCCGAGCTCTTCCGCCGCGCGGAAGACGTCCTCGTCGGTGTCGCGCATCTCGATGGACATGCCGTCCGAGGACAGCACCTCCACGTTGAGGCACAGGGACTGCATCTCCTTGATGAGCACCTTGAAGGACTCGGGGATGCCGGGCTCGGGAATGTTCTCGCCCTTGACGATGGCCTCGTAGACCTTCACGCGGCCGGTGACGTCATCGGACTTGATGGTCAGCAGCTCCTGGAGGGCGTAGGCGGCGCCGTACGCCTCCAGTGCCCACACCTCCATCTCGCCGAACCGCTGGCCACCGAACTGGGCCTTACCACCCAGCGGCTGCTGGGTGATCATCGAGTACGGACCGGTCGACCGGGCGTGCAGCTTGTCGTCGACCAGGTGGTGGAGCTTGAGGATGTACATGTAGCCGACCGAGACCGGCTCCGGGAACGGCTCACCGCTGCGCCCGTCGAACATGTGCGCCTTGCCGGACGGGAGGACCATGCGGTCGCCGTCGCGGTTCGGGATGGTGTGCTGGAGCAGACCGGACAGCTCGTCCTCGCGGGCGCCGTCGAACACCGGGGTGGCGACGTTGGTGCCGGGGACGACCTGATCGGCGCCGATGGTCTGGAGCCGCTGGGCCCAGTCGTCGGCGAGTCCGGAGACGTCCCAGCCGCGGCTGGCGAGCCAGCCGAGGTGGATCTCCAGCACCTGTCCCGGGTTCATCCGGGACGGGACGCCGAGCGGGTTGAGGATGATGTCGACCGGGGTGCCGTCCTCCAGGAACGGCATGTCCTCGATCGGCAGGATCTTGGAGATGACACCCTTGTTGCCGTGCCGGCCGGCGAGCTTGTCACCGTCGGTGATCTTCCGCTTCTGCGCCACGTACACGCGCACCAGCTGGTTGACACCGGGGGGCAGCTCGTCGCCCTCCTCGCGGTCGAAGACGCGGACGCCGATGACCTTGCCGGTCTCGCCGTGCGGCACCTTCAGCGAGGTGTCCCGGACCTCACGGGCCTTCTCACCGAAGATCGCGCGCAGCAGGCGCTCCTCGGGGGTCAGCTCGGTCTCGCCCTTGGGCGTCACCTTGCCGACCAGGATGTCACCGGCGATGACCTCGGCGCCGATGCGGATGATGCCGCGCTCGTCGAGGTCGGCGAGGACCTCCTCGGAGACGTTCGGGATGTCCCGGGTGATCTCCTCGGGGCCCAGCTTGGTGTCACGGGCGTCGACCTCGTGCTCCTCGATGTGGATCGAGGAGAGGACGTCGTCCTGCACGAGGCGCTGCGACAGGATGATCGCGTCCTCGTAGTTGTGGCCCTCCCACGGCATGAACGCGACCAGCAGGTTCTTGCCGAGCGCCATCTCGCCGTTCTGGGTGGCCGGACCGTCGGCGAGGACCTGGCCCTCGATGACCCGGTCGCCCTCATTGACGATGACCTTCTGGTTGACCGAGGTGCCCTGGTTGGAGCGGGCGAACTTGGCCAGGCGGTACGTGATGTACGTGCCGTCGTCGTTGGCGGTGGTGATGTAGTCGGCGGAGACCTCCTGGACCGCGCCGGCCTTCTCCGCCTTGACCACGTCACCGGCGTCGACGGCGGAGCGGTACTCCATGCCGGTGCCGACGAGCGGGGACTCGGAGCGGATCAGCGGCACGGCCTGACGCATCATGTTCGCGCCCATGAGGGCACGGTTGGCGTCGTCGTGCTCCAGGAAGGGGATCATGGCGGTCGCGACCGACACCATCTGGCGCGGCGAGACGTCCATGTAGTCCACGTCGTCGCCGGGCACGTAGTCGACCTCGCCGCCGCGGCGGCGGACCAGCACCCGGTTCTCCTCGAACCGGAAGTCGTCCGACAGCGGGGCGTTGGCCTGCGCGATGACGAAGCGGTCTTCCTCGTCGGCGGTCAGGTAGTCCACCTCGTCGGTGACCCGGCCCTCGACGACCTTGCGGTACGGCGTCTCGATGAAGCCGAACGGGTTGATCCGGCCGTACGAGGCGAGCGAGCCGATCAGACCGATGTTCGGGCCTTCCGGCGTCTCGATCGGACACATCCGGCCGTAGTGCGAGGGGTGCACGTCACGGACCTCGAAGCCGGCCCGCTCACGGGAGAGACCACCCGGGCCCAGGGCGTTCAGACGACGCTTGTGCGTCAGCCCCGACAGCGGGTTGTTCTGGTCCATGAACTGGGACAGCTGGCTGGTGCCGAAGAACTCCTTGATGGAGGCGACGACCGGCCGGATGTTGATCAGCGTCTGCGGCGTGATCGCCTCGACGTCCTGGGTGGTCATGCGCTCGCGCACGACCCGCTCCATCCGCGCCAGACCCGTACGGACCTGGTTCTGGATCAGCTCGCCGACGTTACGGATACGGCGGTTGCCGAAGTGGTCGATGTCGTCGGTCTCGACCATGATCGAGCGGCCGGAGTCGCCGACCGTCTCGGTCTCACCGGCGTGCAGCTTCACCAGGTACTTGATCGTGGCGAGGATGTCCTCGACGGTCAGCACACCGGCTTCGAGGCCGGTCTCCGTGCCCAGCTTCTTGTTGACCTTGTAGCGGCCGACCTTGGCGAGGTCGTAGCGCTTGGGGTTGAAGTACAGGTTCTCAAGCAGCGTCTGCGCGGCCTCGCGCGTGGGGGGCTCGCCCGGACGCAGCTTGCGGTAGATGTCGAGCAGCGCGTCGTCCTGGCCCTGGGTGTGGTCCTTCTCCAGGGTGGCGCGCATCGACTCGTACTGGCCGAACTCCTCGAGGATCTGCTCGGTGGTCCAGCCGAGCGCCTTGAGCAGGACGGTGACGGACTGCTTGCGCTTGCGGTCGATGCGCACACCGACCATGTCGCGCTTGTCGATCTCCATCTCCAGCCAGGCACCCCGGGACGGGATGATCTTGGCGGAGAAGATGTCCTTGTCGGAGGTCTTGTCGATGGAGGAGTCGAAGTAGACGCCCGGCGAGCGGACCAGCTGCGAGACCACGACACGCTCGGTGCCGTTGATGACGAAGGTGCCCTTGTTCGTCATGAGCGGGAAGTCGCCCATGAAGACAGTCTGGGACTTGATCTCACCGGTCTCGTTGTTGGTGAATTCGGCGGTGACGAAGAGCGGAGCGGCGTAGGTGAAGTCACGCTCCTTGCACTCGTCGATGGAGTTCTTCGGCGGCTCGAAGCGGTGGTCCCGGAAGGTCAGGGACATCGACCCGGAGAAGTCCTCGATCGGGGAGATCTCCTCGAAGATCTCCTCCAGACCGGACTTGGTGGGGACGTCCTGACCGTTCTCCAGAGCCTCCTCGACCCGACTCTGCCAGGCGGTGTTACCGAGCAGCCAGTCAAAGCTCTCGGTCTGGAGCGCAAGCAGGTTCGGAACCTCGAGAGGCTCCTTGATCTTTGCAAAAGAGATGCGCAGCGGGGCGGTGCTGGCACCGTTGTTCGTATTCGCGGTCGAGGCGTTGCGCGAGGCGGCCAAGAGGGGGTCCTTCCGAGGGCTCGGACTCACTACGCGCGTACCGGCCCCTCACCGATACACAGAGACAGGTTCCCATGATCGGGCCGAAAGGCCAGGTCAGGGACGGTCCGGTCGTCGGTGCTCAAGCGAGGGCATGCCCCTGGTGACGGGCAGGGGACAGCTAACAGGCAGCGCAAAGGGTCAGTGTAGCCACTTGGCACACTGATGTCCAGTCCGGGTTATTCCGAACCCTCTTTGCCCTCGTTGTACTCAACCCCTGCGACAAGGCGACACCCTCAACGCACGTTCATCCTGCCCTCTTCGTCGCCGATCCATGCCTCGGATGCCCGGATCCTTGTGACGACGCGTCCTGAGAATTGCGCGCTGCGTGCGGTTCGTCAAGGCCCCCCGCGCCCGACCAGGGCTCCCAGGGACACGACGAAGATCACCTTACCCCCCGCCGTCACGCGGACAAGGCAACCGCGGTGGGACCCTCCGGGAATGCCGAAGAGCGACCACCCGGATGGATGATCGCTCTTCGGTGCGCCCGCGTTACAACCCTCTCGGGCCGTGCCGCACGGGCTTGCGACTGCTTACTTGACCTCGACCGAGGCGCCGGCGCCCGCGAGGGACTCCTTGGCCTTCTCGGCGGCCTCCTTGGTGACCTTCTCCAGGACGGCCTTCGGCGCACCGTCGACCAGGTCCTTGGCCTCCTTCAGGCCCAGCGAGGTCAGCTCACGCACGACCTTGATGACCTGGATCTTCTTCTCACCGGCGCCGGTGAGGATGACGTCGAACTCGTCCTGCTCCTCGACGGCCTCGGCCGGGGCGGCCGGACCGGCCGGACCCGCGACGGCGACCGCGGCGGCGGCGGTGACGTCGAACTTCTCCTCGAACGCCTTCACGAACTCGGAAAGCTGGATGAGGGTCATCGTCTCGAACTCGGCGAGCAGTTCTTCCTGGGTGAGAGCCACGATGGCTTCCTTCCACTCATTCGGCAGGTGCCGGGATGTACATGTCTGGCGGGCGTACGTTCGGCCCGCTACGACCACCGCGTCAGGCGGCG
This sequence comes from Streptomyces sp. NPDC056734, assembly GCF_042790455.1. NCBI lineage: Bacteria > Bacillati > Actinomycetota > Actinomycetes > Kitasatosporales > Streptomycetaceae > Streptomyces > Streptomyces sp. NPDC056734. The sequence goes on along the minus strand of NZ_JBHTZD010000017.1, from coordinate 103,657 downwards.
GTCATGATGCGAGCCGAATTACTCGGCACCGCCCTGCTCGTCCTGCTTGGCGCGCAGCGCGTCCACGGTGCGGACGAGCTTCGACGGCAGCGCCTGGAAGACCGAGGCAGCCTGGGACTGCTTCGACTTGAAGGCACCGGCCAGCTTGGAGAGCAGAACCTCGCGGGACTCGAGGTCCGCAAGCTTCTTGATCTCGTCGGCGCTCAGCGCCTTGCCGTCAAGGACACCGCCCTTGATGACGAGATTCGGGTTGTCCTTGGCGAAGTCACGGAGACCCTTCGCCGACGTCACCGGGTCACCGGTGACGAAGGCGACAGCCGTCGGACCGTTGAACAGGTCGTCCAGCGTCGTGATCCCGGCCTCGTTGGCCGCAATCTTGGTCAGCGTGTTCTTCACCACGGCGTACTGGGCGTTCTCACCGAGCGACCGGCGCAGCGTCTTGAGCTGCGCCACGGTGAGACCGCGGTACTCGGTCAGCACAGCAGCGTTCGAGTTGCGGAACTGCTCCGTCAACTCGGCGACCGCGGCAGCCTTGTCGGGCCTCGCCATAGAGTCTCGGCCTCCTTCCGGGGTGTTCGACCGCGCGGACCCGAAGGAGGACTGGGGAAAACGAAACGCCCCGGCGCAGGCGCACGGGGCGGACTCGACCGGAGGTACATACGAGGTGCGTATGCGCTCCGGGAGTTCTTCCACGATCACCTGCGCGGGCCGTCCGCAATTCAGCGGATCCTTCGGCCACCGCACCCTCATTCGAGCGCACGGCAACAACCAGCGGTCTTTGGCTTCTCGTGAAGCGTACGCGACCCGATCCCCACCGAGCAAATCCGCTCGTACGGGGATCAGGGCACCCGCGCGGACCGGGCCGCGGTCAGCCCGTCTGCCTCAGGTCGTTCATCGTCTCGGCCAGGTCCCGGAACTCCCGCCCGGCCCCGCAGCATGCCTCAGGAACCGCTCCCGTACCGCTCCAGCAGTTCCTGAAAGCCCTGGGTGTCCGCGGCGGGCGGCTTCTGCACGGAGACCTCGGTGCCGTAGTCGTCGTAATACGCGGTCTGGGTCAGCTCGCCGGCGGCGGCCTCGCCCTTCTCCACCTTCTTGACCACCAGGTCCCGCTCGTCGACCCAGATGTCGACGCTCTGCGTGGACACCCCGGCCCGCTCCAGCCCCTCGCGCAGTTCGGTGTCGTCCAGGTCGGAGACCTGGGACGTGGCCGCGTAGTGCGTGGTGTCCACCCCGCGCACCCGCTCCGCGCCGATCTCGCTCACCTCGCCCGCGGCGAGCAGGAACGTCACCGACCGATCCGGCGCTGCACTGCGGAGCTGCTCACTGACGTACGCCCCGGAGGCCCCGCCCAGCTCGTCCAGCTCGCCCCAGGGATAGCGCACCCAGTGCTTGCCGCCGGCCTGCGCGGCGAACTCGTCGCCCATGCGCGCGTAGTAGGCGTCCGGCAGATAGCGGGCCTCCATGGACGTGGTGCCCAGCTCCCGCATGGTGTCGGCCAGGGTGCCGCCGGTGTAGGTGATGGTCAGGGTGCCGGTCAGCCCGTCGTCCCAGGCGAGGGCGCCCTCGGAGGTCAGCCGGATGGAGCTGCCGACGGTCGTCGCGGCCTCCACGCGCGTGGAGCGGGCCTTCGCGGTGGCGGCCGCGGCGGCCCGCAGCTCGGCGCGGTCGGCGGCGCGATGGGAGGGGTGGTGGCTCGCGTCGGGTGGCGGGTCGGGGGTGGCGCCGGACGTGCACCCGGCCAGAGCGAGCAGCGCGGCCACGGCCCCGGCGATCACCCGTTTCATCCGTGCCCCCCGAGTCGGTCCTGTCCTCGCACGTTAGCTCAGGCCACTGACGGACGGGCAGGAAAGATCCGCCCCGACGGCCATCCCTCGAACGCACGACGGACCCCGCGCCGGGAAGGCTGCGGGGCCCGTCGTGCACTGCTGACGCACGATCACCGTCGGATCAGACGGCGGCCGGGTCCTCCTCGGTGAGGAGGTTGCGGGTGCGGTTGGGGTCGACCGGGACGCCGGGGCCCATCGTGGTGGTGATGGAGGCCTTCTTGATGTAGCGGCCCTTGGCGGCGGACGGCTTCAGACGGAGGATCTCGTCCAGCGCGGCGCCGTAGTTCTCCACCAGCTTGGTGTCGTCGAAGGACGCCTTGCCGATGATGAAGTGCAGGTTCGAGTGCTTGTCGACGCGGAACTCGATCTTGCCGCCCTTGATCTCGGTGACGGCCTTGACGACGTCCGGGGTGACGGTGCCGGTCTTGGGGTTCGGCATCAGACCACGGGGGCCGAGGACACGGCCGAGGCGGCCGACCTTGCCCATGAGGTCCGGGGTGGCGACGACGGCGTCGAAGTCCAGCCGCCCCTTCGACACCTCGTCGATCAGTTCGTCGGAGCCGACGATGTCGGCGCCCGCGGCACGCGCGGCCTCGGCACGGTCGCCGGTCGCGAAGACCAGGACCCGGGCGGTCTTACCGGTGCCGTGCGGGAGGTTCACGGTGCCACGGACCATCTGGTCGGCCTTGCGCGGGTCGACACCCAGACGGAAGGCGACCTCGACGGTGCCGTCGAACTTGGTCGTGGAGGTCTCCTTGGCGAGACGGACGGCTTCGAGCGGGGCGTAGAGCTTCTCCCGGTCGATCTTGGCGTCCGCAGCGCGGAGAGACTTGCTGCGCTTGCTCACTACTGCTCCTGGGTTCTCTTAGGAGTCGTGGTCCGGGCCGAGCCGGCCCTGCCACTTCTGCTGCCTGGGATGGTGGGGGTCAGCCCTCGACCGTGATGCCCATGGAACGGGCGGTGCCGGCGATGATCTTCGCCGCGGCGTCCAGGTCGTTGGCGTTGAGGTCGGGCATCTTCGTCGTGGCGATCTCACGGACCTGGTCGCGGGTGATCTTCGCGACCTTGGTCTTGTGCGGCTCGCCGGAGCCCTTCTCCACGCCCGCGGCCTTGAGGATCATCTTGGCGGCCGGCGGGGTCTTGGTGATGAAGGTGAACGAACGGTCCTCGTAGACCGTGATCTCCACCGGGATGACCCAGCCGCGCTGCGACTCGGTCGCGGCGTTGTAGGCCTTGCAGAACTCCATGATGTTCACGCCGTGCTGGCCCAGCGCGGGGCCGACCGGCGGAGCCGGGTTCGCGGCACCGGCCTGGATCTGGAGCTTGATCAGCCCCGTGATCTTCTTCTTCTTCTTGGGAGGCATTGCTCTCTCCGGGTCCTAGTGAGAGGTTCGAGCCCCATCCGTTCGGCAGATCGTCACGATCAGCCGGATGGAGGCATACCGCCCCACGATAACGGGTAACCCGCCAGGTCCCCAAAACGAGCCCCGGGCCCCGGCCGGACCCTCGGGGCCCGCACCGACAGAACAGCCCCCGCCCGGCGGGAATCCCGCCGTACAGGGGCTGTTTCTCAGCTCTGGGTGGCCGCGTGGTGGCCGTCAGTTCTTCTGGATCTGGTCGAACGACAGCTCGACCGGCGTCTCCCGCCCGAAGATCTCCACCAGGCCCTTGACCTTCTTGGAGTCGGCGTTGATCTCGTTGATCGTGGCCTGGAGGGTGGCGAAGGGGCCGTCGGTGACGGTGACCGAGTCGCCGACCTCGAAGTCCAGCACCTGGACCTCGACCTTGCGCTGCGGCATGGGCTTGCCCTCGGCCTCGGCGGCCTCACGGGCGGCCTTCTCCTCGGCCTCCGGGGCGAGCATCTTGACGATCTCGTCCAGGGTCAGCGGGTACGGGTCGTAGGCGTTGCCCACGAAGCCGGTGACGCCGGGGGTGTTGCGGACGACACCCCAGGACTCATTGGTCAGGTCCATGCGGACCAGGACATAGCCCGGGAGCTTGTTCTGCTTGATGGTCTTGCGGTCGCCGTTCTTGATCTGGACGACCTCTTCCTGCGGCACCTCGGCCTGGAAGATGTAGTCCTCGACGTTCAGCGAGACGGCGCGCTGCTCCAGGTTGGTCTTCACGCGGTTCTCGTAACCGGCGTAGGTGTGGATCACGTACCACTCGCCGGGCAGCACCCGCAGCTCCTCGCGGAGCTTGGTGACCGGGTCCAGCTCGGGCTCCGGCTCACCGGCGGCTTCCGCGTCGGCCTCGTCCTCGGCGTCCTCGGATGCCTCGTCGGCGTCCTCGGCCCCGTCGGCGTCGTCCGCCTCGACGGTGTCCTCGTCCTCGGCGCGGACGGCGGCCTCCTCGGCCGGCTCGCCCGCCTCGGCGTCGGCAGCCTCGGCCTCGTCCAGCTCCTCGTCCGCGCCCTCAACGATGTCGAGCTCGTCCTCCACGGACTCGTCCGGTTCGCGGGACTCGTTCAGGTTGGCGTCAGACACGGTGGCTTCTTCCTGGATACATGGGGGTGGAACACGCGAAAGGGGCGCCGGTCAGGGCGCCCTTCGCTTTCAACTCAGCCGAAGACGTACTTCGCTGCGTGGTCAAGGCCATAGTCAATCAGAGTAACGAGGCCGATCATGATCACAACGAAGATGATCACCACGGTGGTGTACGTGGTCAGCTGATTACGCGTCGGCCAGACGACCTTGCGAAGCTCGGCGACGACCTGGCGGTAGAACAGCGCGAACCGCTTGAAGGGGCCCTTCTTCGCACGCTTGCCGCCCTTACGAGTCTTCTTCTTCGACTCCGGCGTCTCATCCTGGGCATCAGGCGTGTCGATGGAGCCCACGGCGTCCGTCATTCATCCTCACCTGGTCCCGGGTCGTGGCCGTGCCGCGCCCGGTCCGAGCCGCACGGCGGTGCAATGCTGTAGATACCTGCGCACACATCCTGGTGATGCGTGAAGCAGGGCCGGAGGGACTCGAACCCCCAACCGCTGGTTTTGGAGACCAGTGCTCTACCAATTGAGCTACGACCCTTTGCGTGCCCCCCAACGTACCGCATCCGCCCGGGTGCTCGGTGTGCACCGGGTGAGCGCGGCCCGCTGAAAGCCAACGAGGTGAGAGTGTACGTGTTCCGGGGCCGGGCGTCGAACAGAATGCGCCCGTGGGAGCGCTGTCCGTACGGGTTCGGGCGCAGATCACCGGAAGATCACCTGGCCATGCGGCGGTTCCGGACGGATGTTCTGGGGCCGGACCGATCCTGTTCAGTAGATGAAACCCGCGTGCCGGGCAGGTTTCGGGTCTGAAACCATGGGACCCATGAGCGCTGCAACCCCTCCCACCGAGCGCCGGGTCTCGGCCCGCGTCGGGGCGATCTCCGAGTCCGCCACCCTCGCCGTGGACGCCAAGGCGAAGGCCCTGAAGGCCGCCGGGCGTCCCGTCATCGGCTTCGGCGCGGGTGAGCCCGACTTCCCGACGCCGCACTACATCGTCGAGGCCGCCGTCGAGGCGTGCAAGAACCCCAAGTACCACCGCTACACCCCGGCCGGCGGCCTGCCCGAGCTGAAGGCCGCCCTCGCCGCGAAGACGCTGCGCGACTCCGGTTACGAGCCCGACGTGTCGGAGATCCTCGTCACCAACGGCGGCAAGCAGGCGATCTACGAGGCGTTCGCCGCGATCCTCGACCCGGGCGACGAGGTCATCGTCCCGGCGCCGTACTGGACCACCTACCCGGAGTCCATCCGGCTGGCCGGCGGTGTCCCGGTCCCGGTCGTCGCCGACGAGACGACCGGCTACCGGGTCAGCGTCGAGCAGCTGGAGGCGGCCCGCACGGACCGCACGAAGGTCGTTCTGTTCGTCTCCCCCTCCAACCCGACCGGCGCCGTCTACTCCCGCGAGGACACCGAGGCCATCGGCCACTGGGCGCTGGAGCACGGCCTGTGGGTGCTGACCGACGAGATCTACGAGCACCTGGTCTACGGCGGTGCCACGGCCCCGTCGCTGCCGGCCCTGGTGCCCGCCCTGCGCGACAAGTGCATCGTCGTCAACGGCGTGGCCAAGACCTACGCCATGACCGGCTGGCGGGTGGGCTGGATCATCGGCCCCAAGGACGTCGTCAAGGCCGCGACCAACCTCCAGTCGCACGCCACGTCCAATGTCGCCAACGTCTCCCAGGCCGCCGCGCTGGCCGCCGTCTCCGGTGACCTCACGGCCGTCGAGGAGATGCGCGAGGCGTTCGACCGGCGCCGCAGGACGATCGTGCGGATGCTCAACGAGATCGACGGCGTGCTCTGCCCCGAGCCCGAGGGCGCGTTCTACGCGTACCCGTCGGTGAAGCCGCTGATCGGCAAGGAGATCCGCGGCAAGCGCCCGCAGGACACGGTCGAGCTGGCCGCGCTCATCCTGGAGGAGGTCGAGGTCGCGGTGGTCCCGGGCGAGGCGTTCGGCACGCCGGGCTATCTGCGGCTGTCGTACGCGCTCGGTGACGAGGACCTGGTCGAGGGCGTCAGCCGGATCCAGAAGCTGCTGGCGGAGGCACGCGACTGACCCGCACATATGTATGGACGGGCCGTTTCCCCTCGGGGAGGCGGCCCGTTTTTTCGTGCGAGCAAGACCACGAACGGGGAAAGCGGTACCGACACGCGCGGGCGGTGCGGCAGGATCCTGGAATGGAACGTGTACGTGATGTCTCCGCTCTTCCGAAGGCCCATCTGCATCTGCACTTCACCGGCTCGATGCGCCCGGCGACCCTGCTGGAACTGGCCGACAAACACGGGGTGCGGCTGCCCGACGTGCTGACCGAGTCCCTGGTCAGCGGCGAACCGCCGAAGCTGCGGGCCACGGACGAACGGGGCTGGTTCCGCTTCCAGCGGCTCTACGACGCCGCGCGCTCCTGCCTGCGGGACCCGGAGGACATCCAGCGGCTGGTGCGCGAGGCCGCCGAGGAGGACCTCAAGGACGGTTCGGGCTGGCTGGAGATCCAGGTCGACCCGACGTCGTACGCGCCGCGGCTGGGTGGGCTGATCCCGGCGCTGGAGATCATCCTGGACGCGGTGGAGACAGCGGGCCGGGAGACCGGGCTCGGGATGCGGGTGCTGGTGGCGGCGAACCGGATGAAGCATCCGCTGGACGCGCGCACGCTCGCCCGCCTCGCGGTGCGGTACGCGGACCGGGGCGTGGTCGGGTTCGGGCTGTCCAACGACGAGCGCCGCGGCATGGCGCGCGACTTCGACCGGGCGTTCCACATCGCGCGCGAGGGCGGGCTGCTGTCGGCGCCGCACGGCGGCGAGCTGACCGGTCCGGCGTCGGTGCGCGACTGCCTGGACGATCTGCACGCGGACCGGCTGGGGCACGGGGTGCGCGCGGCGGAGGACGCGCAGCTGGTCAAGCGGCTCGCGGACCGGCAGATCACCTGCGAGGTGTGCCCGACGTCCAATGTGGCGCTCGGGGTGTACGAGAAGCCGGAGGACGTCCCGCTGCGCGCCCTCTTCGAGGCCGGTGTCCCGCTGGCGCTGGGCGCCGACGACCCGCTGCTCTTCGGCTCGCGGCTGGCCGCCCAGTACGACGTGGCCCGCGAGTACCACGGCTTCTCGGACGCCGAGCTGGCGGAGCTGGCCCGGCAGTCGATCCGGGCGTCGGCGGCACCGGAGACGGAGAAGAGGGAGCTGCTGACGGGGGTCGACAAGTGGCTGACGACCGGCTGACTGCGGGGCGGGCCGTGACCGGCTGAAGGCTGGTCGCCCGGTGTCTGACTGGCGGCTGGGTGGGTGGTGACCGTGGTGGTGACCGGCTTGGTGGAGACCGTGGTGGTGACCGGCTTGCCGTGACCGCGGCCGCCTACTGGCCGCCCCGGTGACCGGCCGGGCCGACGGCCGGCTGCCCGGTGACGGGCTGACGACGTGCCGGGCGGCAACCGGCTGGGTGGTGACGGCCGACGGCCGGTGCGGGAGCGGGCGGCGGGCGGGCCGTCAGGCCGCTATCGCGGCGACCAGGGTGCGGGAGATCCGCCGGGCGAAGTCGTCGACCGGGGGCCGTACGCCGTCCTGGGTCGCGTCGTAGGCGAACGCGCGCTGGGCGCAGGCGCCGAGCAGCAGGGAGGCGGCGGCGAAGGTGTCCGCGTCGGGACGCAGCCGGCCCGCCGCGCGCTCGGCGCGCAGATAGCTCTCCAGGTCCCGGATGACGAGGTGCGGCCCGAGGCCCATCTCGCGCATCGCCGTGTCGTGCCGCCGCTTGAGCTGGGTCTCGGCGTACAGGGACCCGGCGATCGGGAAGCTCTGCTCGTAGAACAGCGACGCCTGCCGGGCGATCTCGGTCAGGTTCTCCTCCAGCGAGCCCCCGCCCGGCTCGGCGGCGAGGGCGCTCAGCAGGGGCGTCAGGGGTGGCAGCCGCTCGGTGAGCACCTTGATGAACAGCTCTTCCTTGTTGGCGAAGTATTTGTACAGCGCCGCCTCGGAACACCCGGCCGCCCTGGCGATCTCCTTGGTCGTGGCGCGGGCCAGCCCCACCGAGAGCATCAGCTCATGGGCGGCGTCGAGGATGCGGGCGCGGGCCGGTCTCTGCTGCATGACACCCAAGGGTCGCACCCCCTCCGGCCGCCGCGCTCTCGGCACTCACCGGGCTCACCGGGTTCACTGGGGCTCTCCGCACTTGACGGGTGGGTGAGCGCCTACCCACTCTGGAGCGGACAAGGGGTGAGTGTTCACTCACCCGCTCAGTCGCTCCACGGGAGTACGGAGTACGTCATGAAACTCACCGTTTTCGGCGCGACCGGCGGCGTCGGCCGCGAGATCGTCCGCCAGGCACTGGCATCGGGCCACCAGGTCACCGCGGTGGTACGGGATCCCGCGCGGCTGCCGGTGACCGGTACGGGCCTGGAGGTGTTCCGCGCGGACCTCGGCGATCCCCAGGCACTGCGGGACGCGGTCGCCGGGCGCGACGCCGTGCTGTCCGGGCTCGGCGCCCGCAGCCGCAAGGACGCCGGGATCACGAGCCGTCTGACCCGTGCGGTGCTGCGCGCGATGGAGACGGAGGGGGTCCGGCGGCTGGTGGTGGTCAGCGCCGCGCCGGTCGGTCCGAAGGCGGAGGGGGAGGGGCCGCTGGACCGGGCGGTGCTCGGCATCGTCTCCGCCGTCCTGAAGGACGTGTACGCCGACCTGCGGGAGACGGAGGCGGAGCTGGCCCGCAGCGCCACGGACTGGACGGTCGTACGACCGCCCCGCCTCCAGGACAAGCCGCTGACCGGCGTCTACCGCACGGTCGTCGGCGGTTTCCCGCGCAAGGGCCGCTTCCTGGGCCGCGCCGACGTGGCACACGCGATGCTGGCGGCGTTGACGGACGCGCGGACGGTGAAGCAAGGGGTGGGGGTGGCGTACTGACCTGCTCCTCTGCCGGGCCACCGCGCCCCCTACAGGCTGACGCCGACCGTCACCGGCTCATTGACCAGCGTGATCCCGAAGGCGTCCCGCACTCCGGCGACGACCTCGCGGGCGAGGGCGAGGAGGTCCTCGGTGGTGGCCTCGCCCCGGTTGGTGAGGGCGAGGGTGTGCTTGGTGGAGATCCGGGCCGGGCCGCTGCCGTAGCCCTTGGTGAAGCCGGCCTTGTCGATCAGCCAGGCCGCGGAGGTCTTGGTACGGCCCTCCCCCGCCGCATAGGCGGGCGGTGCCGCGCCGTCGCCGAGCCGCTCCCGCACGCGCGCGTGGAACACCGCGAAGTCGGCGTCGGTGAGGATCGGGTTGGTGAAGAACGAACCGGCCGACCAGGTGTCATGGTCCTCGGCGTCCAGGACCATGCCTTTCCCGGCCCGCTGCTTCAGCACGGTCTCGCGCGCGTCGGCGAGCGGCACGCGCTCCCCCGCCTCGACGCCCAGCGCGCGGGCGGTCTCGGCGTACTTCAGCGGCGCGGACAGCCCGCCCGCGTCCTCCAGCGCGAAGCGGACACGCAGGACGACATAGCGCTCGGGGTCGTCCTTGAAGCGGCTGTGCCGGTAGGAGAAGGCGCACTCGGCGTTGGTGAGCGTGACCGTCTCGCCCGCGCGGCGGTCGTAGGCGAGCACCTCGGTGATGGTGGTGGAGACCTCCTGGCCGTACGCCCCCACGTTCTGGATCGGGGTCGCGCCCGCCGAGCCCGGGATGCCGGCCAGGCACTCGATCCCGGCGAGCCCGGCGTCCACCGCGCGGGCGACGGCGTCGGTCCACACCTCACCGGCGGCCACTTCCAGCCGCGTGCCCGACAGGTCGAACCCGCGGGTGGCGATGCGCAGGGCGGTGCCGTCGAAGCCCTTGTCCGAGACGACCAGGTTGGATCCGCCGCCGATCAGCAGCAGCGGCGTACCGCAGGCGTCGGCCGCGCGGACCGTGTCGATCACCTCGGCGTCCGTCGTCGCGGTGACCAGCCGGGTCGCGGGGCCGCCCAGCCGGAAGGTGGTCAGCGGGGCGAGCGGGGCGTCGTGGAGTTCCTGCACGCGCCCAAGACTACGAGACGGCACTGACAACGCCGTGCCAGGACAGCGGCGTACGGGAAATGCGGTCCTTCACGCGCGCGTGGAGGACCGCGCGAAGCTGTCGTACGGCCCTCCACTTCGGCGTGTCGCCTACGACGATGACGATGACCCTGGTGACGAGGACGCCTGGGATGCGGACGCCTGGGCCGACGACAGCTGCCGTCGGGCCTCCTCCCAGGTCACCGGCAGCCGGTCGGCCGGGGTCGTCCAGGTGGCGAACGCGGCGTCACGCATCCGGGGCGCGAGGCCCCGGGCGGTCGGCGCGTGCGGGCCGGAACGGGCGAACTCCTTGAGGGCCTGGGGCGACTCCCACGCGGACAGCGTCCAGAAGGTCCGCCGGACAATCTGCGCCTTGAGGGTGGCCCCGTAGGCGCCGGGCGCATGGCTCACCTGCCGCCACACCTGAGGCGTACGGGCGAAGAAGCACAGGGCGCCCCACAGGGTGCGGGTCTCGAAACGGGACGCGAAGACGTACACGTCGGACGCGGGAGGCGGGGGGTTGGGAACGGTCCAGGGAAGGGTGGGCATGACGGGCTCCTCTCGGGTGAAGCCGGTGGGTGGGGTGCGGTGGAGGGGCGATGCGGGTGGGTCGGACCGGTCACCCGGATCCGGCGGGTCGGACAGGTCACCCGGATCCGGCGGATCCGGCGGGTCAGACGGGTCAGCGGGCCGGAGGGTCAGCGGGAGACGGTGTCGGCGAGCCGGTCGGCCGGTACGCGCGCGGGAGCCGTGTCGGCACCACCCGGGCGCGCGGCGGCGGCCCGCCGGGAGGGGATCGCCAGGGCGGCGGCGCCCGCGAGTGCGACCAGCGCCGCGCCGACGACAAGGGCGGGCCGGAGCCCGTCGACAAAGCTCTGGGCACTCTCGTAGCCGCCCTGGGCCGCGAAGATCGACGACATGATGGCGATGCCGAGCGCGCCACCGACCTCGCGCAGCGCGTTGTTGGCGCCGGAGGCGATGCCCTGCTCCTTGGTGACGACGCTCGCCATGACGAGGGCGGAGGCCGGCGCGAAGAAGAGGGCCATGCCGATGCCGCTGAGGATCAGTCCGGGCAACTGGCCGGCATAGGAGGCGTCGGCGGTCACCACGGTCGCGAGGTAGCCGAGCCCGGCCGCCTGGAAGAAGAGCCCCGCGGCGACGACGGGCCGCCCGCCGATCCGGTCGGACAGGATGCCGGCGAGGGGCGCGAGAAGCATCGGCATGGCGGTCCAGGGCAGCATCCTGAGGCCCGCCTCGGTGGGCGAGTAGCCGAGCACGCCCTGCATGTACTGGCTGAGCAGGAAGATCGACCCGAACATGCCCAGGAACATCAGCATGCTCGCCGCGTTGATCCCGGCGAACGCGCGCGACCGGAACAGCCGCATGGGCAGCATCGGCGCGGCGGCGCGGCTGCCGTGCAGCACGAACCCGGCGAGCAGCGCACCGCCGCCGAACAGCCCGAGCAGCACGGGGGTGCCGGTCCAGCCTTCGGCGGGCCCGCGCACCAGCCCGAACACGATTCCGAAGAGCCCGCCGCTGGCGAGCAGGGTGCCGCGGATGTCGAGCGGGGCACCGGTGCCGTACGACTCGGCGAGCCGCAGCCGGGCCAGCGGCAGCAGGGCGATGCCCAGCGGAACGTTCAGCCAGAAGATCCACTGCCAGGACACGTGTTCGGTGAGCGTGCCGCCGATGAGCGGCCCGGAGGCGACGGCGAGCCCGTTCACGGCTCCCCATATGCCGTACGCCATTCCCCGCTTCTCGGCCGGAACGGCCGCCGTGAGCAGGGTCAGCGTCAGCGGCATCATGACGGCCGCGCCCACGCCCTGCACCGCGCGGGCGGCGATCAGGGCGTCGATGCCGGGCGCGAGCGCCGCGGCGGCGGACGCGACGGTGAACAGGGCGAGCCCGCCCATGAACATCCGCCGCCGCCCGAACCGGTCCCCCAGCGCCGCGCCGAACATCAGCAGGACAGCGAACGTGAGCGTGTAGGCGCTCACCGTCCATTCCAGATCGTGCAGCGCGCCCCCGAGGTCCTCGCGGATCGAGGGCAGCGCGGTGGTGACGACGAGGTTGTCCAGGGCCGCCATGAACCCCGCGACACCGGTGATGGCCAGCGCCCAGCCCATGCCCCCACGACGTACGCCCGGCGCGGCGCGCCCTTGTGTCTGATAGCCCTTGGCGTTGTGCTGTGACATCGCTCCCCCAGTGAGAGGACGGATCTCTTGCTGATTGATTAGTGATCAATAACTAAATTCAGAGGTCAGGAGGGTGGGAAATGGAGAAAGCCGACCCCGCCGAAGGCGGCTAGTCAATTAATTATCGCTAACTACCTTCATCGATCATGGAACGACCGACGGCAGAGCAAGGCCCTCATGCCTCATGTTCCCGCCCGCGCGGGCGGGACCCTCAGATCTCCAGGCGGCCGGCATCCCGCGCGGACGGATACAACCCCGCCCAGACCCGGTGCTCGGGCGGGAACCCCATCGCGACCAGCGAGTTGATGAGCATGCCGTGCGCCATGAAATTCGTCGTCTCGTGGACGTCCGCGCCGAGCGGAAGATGCACGGTGTCCCACAGCCGCATCCAGCCGGCCCGCACCGCGTCACCCAGCTCATGGTCACCGGCCTGTTCGGCGGCGGCGACCGTGACGTACATCTGCATCTGCATCAGCAGCCGGTCGGGGTCCTCCTGGACGAGGCGGGCATAGGCGTTCGCCATGGCGGTCATGGCCTCCGCGCCCTCCAGTCCGTCGGACACCTCCTCGAAGGTCCGGGTGATGTCGTCCATACATCGCTGGACGGCCGCCAGAAAGATCGCTTTCTTGCCCGGGAAGAGCCGGAAGAGATACGGCTGTGAGACACCGACCTTCTTGGCGATGGTCTCGGTGGAGGTGCCGTAATAGCCACCGCGGGCGAATTCCTGCGCCGCCGCGCGGATGACACTCTCCCGCCGCTCCGCTGCGCTCATCCTGACCATGCAGCCAAGTTAGTACTCAATCACTAACTTGGTCAAGGGGAGAGGGAAAGAGGCAGAGGCTGCCGGTCTGGGGGCGAGTAAGGGGGACGAGTAAGGGGCACTCGCCATGGCGAGTGCCCCTTACTACCGACCTCTGCGTACGACTCAACCCAGCCGGACGACCGCCCGAGACATCCCCAGCACCTTCTGCCCGCCGCTGGTCGCCGTCAGATCCACGCGCACGGTGTTGTCGTCGAGCTTGACCGCGACCTTGCCGGAGACCTCGATCAGGGCGCCCTCGTCGTCGTTGGGGACGACGACCGGCTTGGTGAAGCGGACGCCGTACTCCACGATCGACCCCGGATCACCGGTCCAGTCGGTCACCACACGGATCGCCTCGGCCATGGTGAACATGCCGTGGGCGATGACGTCCGGCAGCCCGACCTCCGTGGCGAACTTCTCGTTCCAGTGGATCGGGTTGAAGTCCCCGGAGGCCCCCGCGTACCGGACGAGGGTGGCGCGCGTCACGGGGAAGCTCTGCGCGGGCAGTTCGGTGCCGACCTCTACGTCGGCATAGGCGATCTTGGCGGTCATCGTGCTCACGCCTCCCCGGCCGCGCGGGCCACGAGCTTGGTCCAGGCGGTCACGACGTGCTCGCCGGCCTCGTCGCGCACCTCACCGCGGATGTCCAGGATGTCGTTACCGGCCATGGACTTGATCGCCTCGATGGTCGAGGTCACGGTCAGCCGGTCACCCGCGCGGACGGGACGGACGTAGGAGAATTTCTGGTCGCCGTGCACCACACGGCTGTAGTCCAGGCCCAATTGCGGATCCGCGATGACCTCTCCCGCGGCCTTGAAGCTGATCGCGAACACAAAGGTCGGCGGCGCGATCACATCCGGGTGACCGAGCGCCTTGGCCGCCTCCGGATCCGTATAGGCCGGATGGGCGTCCCCCACCGCCTCCGCGAATTCACGGATCTTCTCCCGGCCCACCTCGTAGGGCTCGGTGGGCGGGTAGCTCCGGCCCACGAAGGACTGGTCGAGCGCCATGGCTCCGGACCTCCTGATGTCTGCTGTCACGGCCGCCGGGCCACGGCCTGTGCGCCGGCCCGTCGGACACCGGCCTGTCAAACGACACGAGGCCGCCCCCTGGATACGGGGGCGGCCTCGTGTACGAGCCTGATTCAGCGCGTCTCGCGGTGCGCAGTGTGCGCGTTGCAACGCGGGCAGTGCTTCTTCATCTCCAGTCGGTCCGGGTTGTTACGCCGGTTCTTCTTGGTGATGTAGTTCCGCTCCTTGCACTCCACGCAGGCCAGCGTGATCTTCGGGCGGACGTCGGTGGCAGCCACGTGAGTGCTCCTTGACGGGATAGGAAGGTTGAACGCATAAAAGAGTAGCCGATCGAAGGACCGACCCCGCAATCGGCTACTGTCAGTAGCGGTGACCGGACTTGAACCGGTGACACAGCGATTATGAGCCGCTTGCTCTACCGACTGAGCTACACCGCTGTGATGCGGTCGGGCCCCGCCTTACGACGGGAACCTCACACACCAGAGCCCCAAAACGGAATCGAACCGTTGACCTTCTCCTTACCATGGAGACGCTCTGCCGACTGAGCTATTGGGGCGAGCGATGAAGACATTACACGCTCGGCAGCCGTTCACCCAAATCCGTTTCGCCGGACCCGTCCACCCCGATCGCGGCCTTCGTCCCCGCCTCGTACCGGCCCCGACCCGGCCCCGATTCGCCGCTGTCCCGGGCGCCTCAAAAGCCTCTCCCGCCTGTACAACCACACCGGTACGACTATTGCGCTCCTCCCCGTGACGCGCGGATCGCCACCCTAGGCTCGACTCACTCTGTGTGATCTTGCGCGGCGGCACACGGCCAGAGCCGCACAGCGGGAACCACACGCCCCGGCCCACAGAAACGAGCCACTGGAGCGCGATGCCCGACAGCCAGCCGCAGCCGCCCCACTCGCCCGATTCGCCACCGGCTTCGCCCCCCGACGCCACGTCCGCCTCCGGCTCGGTGTCCGGCTCTGCATCCGAAGCGGTCTCCCCGTCGCCCTCTCCATCGCCCTCCTCCTCGCCCTCCCGATCGGCATCAGGATCGGCATCCGAAGGGGCGCCTGAAGCGGCATCCGAAGGGCCGGCGGAGGGCCCGACCGTAGGTCCGGCCGGAGGGGCATCCGAATCCATCGCCGAATCGATCGCCGATTCCGTCTCCGGTACGCAGCCGTCGTCACCAGGCCCTTCCCCCAGCTCACCGGGGTGTTCGCCGGGAGCCTGGGCTGCCAACGACACCGCGTCGCTGCTCCTGTGCGGCGCCCGGCTCACGGACGGCCGGACCGTGGACGTACGGCTGGGCGGCGGCCGGATCGAGGCGGTCGGTACGGCGGGCAGCCTGGGCGGTGGCCGCGGCTGCGGCACGCGTGTGGACCTCACCGGCTATCTGCTGCTGCCCGCCCCCGCCGAACCCCACGCCCACGCCGACACCGCCCTCACCGCCGACGAGGACGGCCCGGTCTCGTACCACCCCGGGGACGTCCAGCGCCGCGCCACGGAGGCGGCCCTGCTGCAACTCGGGCACGGCGCCACCGTCTTGCGCGCGCATGTGCGCGTGGGCGACGTCCAGGGGCTGGGCGCGCTGGAGGCGGTGTTGCAGGCCCGGCGCTCGCTGCGGGGGCTCGCCGAACTGACCACGGTGGCGGTGCCGCGCGTGCTGACCGGCCTGGCGGGCGCGGACGGACTGGCGATGCTGCGGGACGCCGTGAAGATGGGCGCCTCGGTGGTGGGCGGCTGCCCCGACCTGGACCCTGACCCGACGGGCTACGTGGAGGCGGTCCTGGACGTGGCCTCCGAGCACGGCTGCCCGGTCGACCTGCACACCGACGCCGCCGACCCGGCCCGGCTGTCCCGGCTCGCCGCGATGGCCGGCGGACTGCGGCCGGGGGTGACGCTGGGCCCGTGCGGGGGCCTCGGCGAACTCCCGTCCGAGCTGGCCTCCCGTGGCGCCGACCAGTTGGCCGCCGCCGGGGTGACGGTGGTCTGCCTGCCCCAGGGCGGCTGCGGCGGCCTCGACCGCCGGGGCACGGGCACGGCTCCGGTACGGCTGCTGCGGGCCGCCGGTGTCCGGGTCGCCGCGGGCGGCGGCGCCCTGCGCGATGTGTCCAACCCGGTCGGCCGCGGCGACCCCCTGGAGGCCGCGTACCTCCTGGCCTCGCGTGAGGGTCTGCGCCCCGAGGACGCCTACGACTGCGTCAGCTCCGCCGCCCGCGCGGCACTCGGCCTCCCCGAGGTCCGCGTGGAGGCCGGTTTCCCCGCCGAACTGCTGGCCGTGCGGGGCGACCGCCTCTCCGGCGCGCTCTCCCTGGCCTACAGCCGCATCGTGGTGCACAAGGGACGTGTGGTGGCCCGCACCAGCGCGGTCCGCGAGTACTGCAACTCCGCGGCGGCTGCGGAGTTGGGGCTGCCCCGGCAGGGGCGGGGGGAGTTGTCGTGACGGAGCGGCGCGGGGAGTGCGGGAGGTATGGGGGGCGCGCAACGTGAGGCGTGGGGCGCTGCCGTGAGTCGCGTGCCCCGTGTGCCGTGCGAAAGGCATGCGGCAAACGCCGCGGTGCGGGCGTACGGTCGAAGGCATGCGCATGGTGATTGCTGGTGGTCATGGTCAGATCGCGCTGCGGCTGGAGCGCTTGCTCTCCGCGCGCGGGTACGAGGTCGCGGGCATCGTCCGCCGGGTGGAACAGGGCGACGACCTGCGGGCGGTGGGCGCCGAACCGGTTCTGGTGGATCTGGAGTCGGCGTCGGTCGAGGAGGTCGCGGCGCATCTCCAGGGAGCGGACGCTGCGGTGTTCGCGGCGGGCGCCGGTCCGGGCAGCGGCGCGGCCCGCAAGGACACGGTGGACAAGGGTGCCGCGGTGCTGTTCGCCGACGCGGCGGTCCGCGCGGGCGTGCGGCGCTTCATCGTCGTGTCGTCCTACGGCGCCGATCCCGGGCACCCGGGCGACGAGATCTTCGACCGCTATCTGCGCGCCAAGGGCGCGGCCGACGCCTATGTGCGGGGCCTGGACGCCCTGGACTGGACGATCCTGCGCCCCGGTTCTCTCACCAACGACGCCAGCAAGGGCCTGGTCCGGCTGGAGGCGCACACCGGCCGTGGCTCGGTCTCCCGCGACGACGTGGCCGCCGTACTGGCGGAACTCCTGGAGACCCCCGCGACCGCCGGTCTGACCCTCGAACTGATCAGCGGCTCGACGCCGGTCCCGGTGGCGGTCAAGTCGGTGGCGGGAAACTGACGCCGCCGGTCCCCCGCTCCCGCTAGAAAAGCGGCAGTTGCCCGGAGAACTCCGGCAGGACATATCCGTCCAAGCCCGGCTGCACGGCCCCGAGTTGTGCCGGTCTGCGTGAGCCCGGACACGAGACGAGCCGCCCGCTCTCCCGTGTTCCGGGCGGGTCGTGCCGCGCGAACCGCCCCGCGACGACAGCGATCTCGCGAAGGCACTCGGCACACTTCCTGCGACGCGACGACATACCCCCAGTCTGCCCGCCCCCACTGACATCGCCCCCTACACCCGGCCGGCAGCGGGGCGCGGACACGGCAAAGGGTCCGTGGCCTGTGATGATCACAGGCCACGGACCCTTTGTTCCGTGTGGCGGCGCCAGGATTCGAACCTGGGAAGGCTGAGCCGGCAGATTTACAGTCTGCTCCCTTTGGCCGCTCGGGCACACCGCCGGGGGACGCTGCCTTTCGAACCACTTTTCGGCGGTCCTCGCTGGCAACGACGTAAACAATACCCGATGCCAAGGGGTGCTCCGCCACTCGATTGATCGGCGCTCCGGGCCAGGTGGGTGGCTAGGCTTGTGCGGATGCGGACCCGGTTCTGCACCGGGCTCGGCGCCCGTTCGCGGTCCGTCGTGACGCATCCGTTTCGCCCCCTGATACAAGGAGCCACAGGACATGGCCGACTCCAGTTTCGACATCGTCTCGAAGGTCGAGCGGCAGGAGGTCGACAACGCCCTCAACCAGGCCGCCAAGGAGATCTCGCAGCGCTACGACTTCAAGGGCGTCGGCGCCTCCATCGCCTGGTCCGGGGAGAAGATCCTCATGGAGGCCAACTCCGAGGACCGGGTCAAGGCTGTTCTCGACGTCTTCCAGTCCAAGCTGATCAAGCGCGGAATCTCCCTGAAGGCGCTCGACGCGGGCGAGCCCCAGCTCTCGGGCAAGGAGTACAAGATCTTCGCCTCGATCGAGGAGGGCATCTCCCAGGAGAACGCCAAGAAGGTCGCGAAGATCATCCGTGACGAGGGCCCCAAGGGTGTGAAGGCCCAGGTCCAGGGCGACGAACTGCGCGTCACCTCCAAGAGCCGTGACGACCTCCAGGCCATCATCGCCCTGCTCAAAGGACAGGATTTCGACTTCGCGCTTCAGTTCGTGAACTACCGGTGACCGTCCTGCGGCCCGCCGTCGGCCCGGTCCTACCGGCGCCCGGCGGCGCTCACGTCCGGTGACCCCGCAGCCGGCCGAAAGGGCGGGCGCCCGCACGGCGCCCGCCCTTTCCGCTGCCCGGCCCGCGGTCGGTCAGCTGCGCGA
This sequence comes from Streptomyces sp. NPDC056734, assembly GCF_042790455.1. NCBI lineage: Bacteria > Bacillati > Actinomycetota > Actinomycetes > Kitasatosporales > Streptomycetaceae > Streptomyces > Streptomyces sp. NPDC056734. Next base: position 84,819 of record NZ_JBHTZD010000017.1, on the reverse strand, counting down.
GTTGCCGAACAGCAGGCGGTAGATGATCAGCAGGACCAGCGAGCCGCCTATCGCCGAGGCCCAGGTGGCGCCGTCGTAGAAGTCCTCGGTGATCGGGTGATCCAGCCAGCGGGCGGAGATCCAGCCGCCGAGGAACGCGCCCGCGATGCCGATGAGGGTCGTCCCGATGAAGCCACCGGGGTCACGACCCGGCAGCAGGAACTTGGCGATGGCTCCGGCCAACAGTCCCAGAATGATCCAGCTGATGATGCCCATGCCGTGAACCTGCCCTTCCGCACTGTGCCCGTGCCGTTCACACCTTGTGATCTTCGTCCCGCCGAGCGGCACTCCGGCCGCGCGTGGCGCCGTCGTACGTCATGCGGTTGCCGCCCGGTCGTGCCCCTCGCGCGCGTCGGTCAGCTGTTCGCGTCGCGTTGGTGAAGAGGACGTCGTCCCGGTACGTGGCGGTTGCAGCGATCAGTAGGGTGCGGCGCATGACACAGTCCTCCGGGCCGGAACTGCGGCGCACGCTCGGCGTCGGTGACGCCGTGGTCATCGGGCTCGGCTCGATGATCGGCGCCGGGGTCTTCGCCGCGCTGGCCCCCGCCGCGCGCACGGCGGGGACGGGTCTGCTGCTCGGGCTCGCGGTCGCCGCCGCGGTCGCGTACTGCAACGCCGCCTCGTCGGCGCGGCTGGCCGCCCGGTATCCGCAGTCGGGCGGCACCTATGTGTACGGTCGCGAACGGCTCGGTCCCTTCTGGGGCTATCTGGCCGGCTGGGCGTTCGTGGTGGGCAAGACGGCCTCCTGTGCCGCGATGGCGCTCACCGTGGGCGCGTATGTGTGGCCGGGGCAGGCACATGCCGTGGCAGTGGCGGCCGTGGTGGCGCTGACCGCGGTGAACTACGGCGGCGTCCAGAAGTCGGCCTGGCTGACCCGGGCGATCGTGGCGGTCGTGCTGGCGGTCCTCGCTCTCGTGGTGGTCGTGTGTCTGGGGTCGGGCGAGTCCGAGGCGGGGCGGCTGGACATCGGGGCGTCCGGTGGCGTCGGCGGGGTGCTTCAGGCGGCCGGGCTGCTGTTCTTCGCGTTCGCCGGGTACGCGCGCATCGCGACCCTCGGCGAGGAGGTGCGCGACCCCGCGCGGACCATCCCCCGCGCGATTCCGCTGGCCCTCGGCATCACGCTGGCGGTGTATGTGTGCGTCGCGGTCGCCGTCCTCTCCGTCCTTGGCCCGGACGGTCTCGCGCGGGCGAGCGCGCCCCTCGCCGACGCCGTACGGGCGGCCGGGATGCCGGAGCTGGCACCGGTGGTGCGGGTCGGCGCCGCCGTGGCCGCGCTGGGCTCCCTGCTCGCCCTGATCCTGGGCGTCTCCCGGACCACGCTGGCCATGGCCCGCGACCGCCATCTTCCCGGCGCCCTGGCCGTCGTACATCCTCGCTTCCAGGTTCCGCACCGGGCGGAGCTGGCCGTCGGCGCGGTGGTCGCGGTCCTCGCGGCGACGGTCGACGTGCGTGGTGCCATCGGTTTCTCCTCCTTCGGTGTGCTGGCGTACTACGCGATCGCCAACGCGTCGGCCTGGACCCTCGATCCGGCACCGAGGCATCGCCTGGTGCCGGCGCTGGGCCTCCTCGGGTGCGCGGTGCTGGCCTTCGCCCTGCCGGTGGGGTCCGTGGTGGCGGGAGTGGGGGTGCTGATGGTGGGCGTGGTGGCGTACGGGGTGCGTGGGCGGTGGGGGGCCGCGCGGTAGGGCGGCACGGGCAGGCGGAAACCGGGATTGCAGGACCAGAGGGCAGGGAGGCAGGGGGAGCTGGGGGGGGCGGGGAGGGCCCTAGCTCGTGGGTCTTCGCGGTGTCCGTGTGTGGGAGGACTCCCAGGGTGTCAGGTCCATGCCTTCGTTCGTCTCCTCGTACCAGCCTGTGCCGTCCATCCAGGTGCGCAGCCAGGCGTCGAGGCTCGGGGCGTCCAGGTACCAGGCGTGCTCCGCGTCGTCCGCGTTCGGTTCGAAGAGCAGGACGGGAGCCTGTGGGGCGAGGCAGTCCACGCAGGCGAACATCCCGCAGCCCCAGTGGGATATCGGCAGGACGGCTTCGGGCCAGAGCCAGTCGGCGTCGTCCCCCTTCCAGCCGCGCCGGGTGAGGTATTCGGCGACCGAGGACGACTCCTCGGAGGGAGAGCTGTCGAGCAGCGGCAGCAGACCGTACTCCGGGCCGAATCCGCCGTCGCCTATCCGTACGTACAGCTCCGTGAGCAGTGGGGGCAGCCGGAATCCCAGGGTGGCTTCGGCGCGGGCCACCGTGGCCGGGTCCACCGGGGCGGGGAGGGAGGTCCGGCCCCACGAGTGGTCGTTGTGGGCCTTGTCCCGCACCAGCCTCAGCAACTGCTCGTTCTCGGTCATGACTTCATGGTGCCGTGCGGCACTGACAATCGGGGAGACCTGTGGACAACCCCGAGAATGTGGATAACCTCGCTGTGGACAACTCCGGGCGACGGCGGCCCGGTGCCAGACGAGGGTGAAGCCCGGGGCCGTTGACCGCCTCGCCGAGGGCGCAGAAGAATCCGGGGTGGGCGGTGATGTGGCGGCCGTTGAGGTGGTAGGTGGTGTCGGCGGGGCTGTCCCGGCGGCCGTGCGGGTGGTTGTCCAGCGCCGTCCTCGGCCAGAACTCGCGGCCCGCCGTGTCGCAGCGGGCCCAGCTCCCTGGCTCGGGCGGGCGGCCCTCGCTCCACAGCCGCCAGACCTGCTCGGCCGCGAGCGGGGGCCGCTCCGACCAGGGCGCGAGGGTGAGGTCGACGCGCCGGGGCCGTGCGCCGACGGTGTCCAGGACAGCAGCCGTCCTTCTGCCGCCGGCTGCACCGGGCGGCCCGGACGTGTCGACGCGGAGCAGCTTGGCCCCGCCCGGCGGCCGCTCTCCCGCGTCCAGCGCGGCGCGCGGCCCAGCATGCCTACGGGTGGTGGTTGGGGTGGCTGGGGTGATTCCCGTCGTATGTGGGCCAGGTCCCAGCAGGTTCCGTACGGCTCGCCCGATGCGGACAGGGTCCGGTAGCCCCGGGGACAGGGGTGGGCACTGCGGGTGGTCGCCTGGGGTGTCCTCGGAGGACGGGCCTTCGACCGTGAGGTCGAGCAGGGACAGGTTCCGGGCGCAGGGGCGGGCGCCCAGGACGCGGTTCTCCTCCAGGTACCACTCGCCTACGGCGGTTGCGTGGCGGTCGAGGATCTCCAGGGTCAGGGGCCCGAGCGGTGCCGAACCCTCGGTACGCGCGCGTGCCACCGTCGTGCGCAGAGCGCGCCGAGGCGCGCAGCCCAGCAGTTCGTGGGTCTCCAGTGCCGGGGACGGTTCGCCGGCCAGGAGACCGGTGACGTCCGCCCGCCAGCCCCAGGTCGGCGCGATGTCCCGCAGGTCGTCCGTACGGGGTCGGTCACGCCGTGCGGTATCGCGTCCCGTGGGTCGACGTGGAGCCGCGCGGAGTCGCTGCGTTTTCCCTTGTCCGCGCGCACGCTGGATACTGGCAGGTGGGACCGGGCCCGAGCGGAATCCGCAAAGGGGCAGTGACTGTGAAAATCATCAATCTGATCCTCAACATCCTCTGGCTGATCTTCAGCGGGATCTGGCTGGCGCTGGCCTACACGCTGGCGGCGATCATCTGTTTCATCCTGATCATCACCATTCCGTTCGGCGTCGCCTCGCTGCGGATCGCCGGGTATGTGCTCTGGCCGTTCGGCAGGACGACCCAGGTCAAACCCGGGGCCGGGGTGGGCTCGCTGATCGGGAATGTCATCTGGATCGTCTTCGCGGGCTGGTGGCTCGCCATCGGGCACATCATCACGAGCATCCCGCTCTTCCTGTCGATCATCGGGATCCCCTTCGGCTGGGCCAACCTCAAGATGATCCCGCTCTCCCTGATGCCGCTGGGGCAGGAGGTCGTCTCGACGGACCGGCGCTTCGCCGGCTGGTGAGGCGCCCCGCGCGGGTCACGGCCGGCGGCCCGCCATCTGCTCCAGACGGGCGATGCGCTCCGCCATCGGCGGGTGTGTGGAGAACATCTTGGACAGGCCCTGGCCGGGGCGGAACGGGTTCGCGATCATCATGTGGCTCGCGGTCTCGATCCGGGGCTCGGGGGGCAGCGGAAGCTGCTTGGTGCCCGCCTCCAGCTTGCGCAGGGCGCTGGCGAGGGCGAGCGGGTCGCCGGTGAGCTGGGCGCCGGAGGCGTCGGCCTCGTACTCGCGGGAGCGGCTGATGGCCAGCTGGATGACCGTGGCCGCGAGCGGGCCGAGGATCATGATCAGCAGCATGCCGAGCAGGCCGGGGCCGTCGTCGTCGTCGGAGCGGCCGATGGGGATGAGCCAGGCGAAGTTGACCAGGAACATGATCACGGAGGCGAGGGCGCCGGCCACCGACGAGATCAGGATGTCCCGGTTGTAGACATGGCTCAGCTCATGGCCGATCACACCGCGCAGCTCGCGCTCGTCCAGCAGGCGCAGGATGCCTTCCGTGCAGCACACCGCCGCGTTGCGCGGGTTGCGGCCGGTCGCGAAGGCGTTCGGTGCCTCCGTCGGGGAGATGTACAGGCGCGGCATGGGCTGGCGGGCCTGCGTGGACAGCTCACGCACCATCCGGTACAGCGCAGGCGCCTCGAACTCGCTCACCGGGCGGGCCCGCATCGCGCGCAGCGCCAGCTTGTCGCTGTTCCAGTACGCGTACGCGTTGGTCCCCAGCGCGATCAGGACCGCGATGATCAGGCCCGTGCGGCCGAAGAGGCCGCCGATGACGATGATGAGTGCGGACAGTCCCCCGAGGAGTACTGCGGTCCTGAGCCCGTTGTGCCGGCGGTGCACGGTACGCCCTCCAAGTGGTGCGGCAGGGGAACCCTTTGCTGTCTGATGTCCGATGGTCACCGGTGTGCCGTGGTGTCACGTCCAGTGGACCCTCCCGTTCTGGTCAACGCCAGGCGAGGGCCGCTAGTTCCCTTTTGTTCGCGCGCGCCGGGGTGGGCCGTCCGGGTCACGGGAGGGGTGAGGGGGGACGGGACGGAGACGGGACCATAAGGGGCGCGCCGCGAGGACGCGCCCTGCCCCGGGTCAGAAGAGGGTCGTGTCCGCGAAGCGCAGGACGAGCTGAGGGGCGCCGGACAGGGCGATGCCGATGACGGCCGTCAGGGCGATGGCGGCGGTGACGGGCGCGGGGGCGCGGTGGGCGGCGGGCTTGCCCTCGGGGGCGCGGAAGAGCAGGGCCGTCCACTGGAGGTAGTAGTACAGGGCGATCACGACGTTGGCGGCCATGACGACGGCGAGCCAGCCGAGGCCCGCGTCCACGGCGGCGGAGAACACCGTGACCTTGGCGAACAGGCCGATGATGCCTGGGGGCAGTCCGGCCAGGCAGAGCAGGAAGAACGCCAGGAGGAGGGCCGTGAGGGGGTTCGTGGCGTACAGGCCCCGGTAGTCGGTGAGGCGGTTGCGGGGCTTCGTACGGGCCACCAGTGCGGCCACGGCGAAGGCGCCCAGGTTCACGGCGGCGTACATGAGGGCGTAGGCGAGGGTGGAGCCGACGGAGCGTTCGGGGTCGCCGGAGTACGCGGCGGCGGCGATCGGGACGAGGAGGTAGCCGGCCTGGCCGACGGAGGACCAGGCGAGCAGGCGTACCGCGCTGTACGCGCGCGTGCCGCGCTGCCGGAGGGCGCCGACGTTGCCGACGGTCATGGTGAGGGCGGCGAGCGCGGCCAGGGCGGGGCCCCAGACGTCGGCGTACGACGGCAGGGCGACGACCGTGACCAGGATCAGGCCGGAGAAGCCGACCGCCTTGCCGACGACCGACAGATAGGCGGCGATCGGCAGCGGGGCGCCTACGTACGTGTCGGGCACCCAGAAGTGGAAGGGCACGGCGGCGGTCTTGAAGGCGAAGCCGACGAGGGTCAGGACCAGGCCTGTCTGGACGAGGGTGCCCAGTTGCCCGTCCACGTCCTGGATCCGCGCGGCGATCTCCGTGAGGTAGAGGGTGCCGGTGGAGGCGTACAGGAAGCTGACGCCCAGGAGGGTGACGGCGGTGGCGGTGACCGAGGAGAGGAAGAACTTCAGGGCGGCTTCCGAGGACCTGCGGTCGCCGTACTTGAGGCCCACCAGCGCGAAGGCGGGCAGGGAGGCGACCTCCAGGGCGACGATCAGGGTGGCCAGGTCGCGGGAGGCGGGCAGCAGGGCGGCGCCGGCGGCGGAGCACAGCAGCAGGAACCAGTACTCGCCGTCGGGGAGGCCCTCGCGCGGGTCCTTGAGGGCGGTGACCGACAGCAGGGCGGTCAGCAGGGCGCCGCCGAGGACCAGGAACTGGATGACGAGGGTGAAGCGGTCCGCGGTGTAGCTGCACACGTCCGGGTCGCCGGTGAGGCAGAACGTGGAGCGGTCGCCGTCCAGGAGCGGCAGCAGCATCAGGGCCGCGGCGGCGAGGCCCGCGACGGACACCCAGCCGAGCAGCGCCTTCCTGCGCTCGCCCACGAAGAGGTCGGCGACGAGGACGGCGAGGCCGACCACAGCGGCGATGGTGGGCGGGGCGATGGCGAGCCAGTCGACGGACTGGACCAGGGACGCGGCCCCGGGCTGGGCGAGGACGCTCATCGGGTGCCTCCTGAGAGGAGCTGCTGCACGGCCGGGTCGGTCAGGCCCAGGAGGGTCTTCGGCCAGAGTCCGGCGACGACGGTGAGGACGACGAGCGGGGCCCAGGCCGCGTACTCGTACGTCTGTACGTCGGCGAGCCGGGGGGCGTCCTGCGGGACGGTGCCCATGCAGACGCGGCGGACCACGATCAGCATGTATGCGGCGGTGAGCAGGGTGCCGAACGCGGCGATGGACATGAAGGTCAGGAAGGCGGGGCGGCTGAGTCCGGCCCCCGGATCGAACGCGCCGAACAGGGTGAGCATCTCGCCCCAGAACCCGGCGAGACCGGGCAGGCCGAGCGAGGCGACCGCGGCGAACGCGAGCAGTCCGCCGAAGCGCGGGGCCCTGCCGTACAGCGCGGCGCCGGTCTGTTGGGCGAGCGCGTCGAGGTCGGTGCTGCCGGTACGGTCCTTGAGCGCGCCGACCAGGAAGAACAGCAGGCCGGTGATCAGGCCGTGGGCGATGTTGGCGAACAGGGCGCCGTTCACGCCGGTCGGGGTCATCGACGCGATGCCGAGCAGGACGAAGCCCATGTGGCCGACGGAGGAGTAGGCGATGAGCCGCTTCAGATCGCCCTTCGCGCCCTGTTTGGCGAGGGCGAGACAGGCCAGGGACCCGTAGATGATCCCGACGACGGCGAAGGCGGCGAGGTAGGGCGCGAAGGTCCGCATGCCGTCGGGTGCCACGGGCAGCAGAATTCGGACGAACCCATACGTACCCATCTTCAGCAGGACGCCGGCCAGCAGGACCGAGCCGACGGTCGGGGCGGCGGTGTGGGCGTCCGGCAGCCAGCTGTGCAGCGGCCACATCGGGGTCTTCACCGCGAGCCCGAGACCGATCGCCAATACGGCGATGACCTGCACGGATGTGGTCAGCGACCGGCCGTTGTCAGTGGCGAGTGCCATCATGTCGAAGGTGCCCGCGTTGAGACCGATCAGCAGCAGGCCGAGCAACATGACCACGGAGCCGAGCAGCGTGTAGAGGATGAACCTCATCGAGGCACGGGCCCGGCCCTCACCGCCCCAGCGGGCGATGAGGAAGTACATCGGGATCAGGACCATCTCGAAGGCGAGGAAGAACAGCAGCAGATCGAGGACGGCGAAGGTGGCGAGGGTGCCGGACTCCAGGACGAGCAGCAGGGCGACGAACGCCTTCGGGGTCGGGCCCGAAGGCATCTTGAAGTAGGAGTAGAGCGCGCAGAGGAAGGTCAGCAGCGCGGTCATCACCAGAAGGGGGAGGGAAATGCCGTCGATGCCGAGGTGGATGCGCACATCGAGCGCGGGGATCCAGCTGATGTCCGTGCTGGCCTGCATCTTCGACGGCTGGTCGTGGTCGAAGCCGAGGACCAGGACGATCGCGGCGGCGAGGACCGCGCCGGTCACGGTCACACCGTGGCGCAGCACGGCCTGTCCGGGTGACTTCCCCTTCAGTCCGGGCGGGGCCGGCAGCAGAGCCGCGGCGGCGCCGAGAAGCGGCCCGACGACGATGAACGCCAGAAGGAACTGCATCACGGACTCGTTGATATCGATCACGCCTGCTCACGCTCCCGTGGCGACGAGGACGGCGGCGACCGCGAGAACGACGGTGCCGGCGAGCAGCGCGCTCACATAGGTCTGCACATTGCCGGTCTGGGCGCGGCGTACGGCGGCCCCCAGCCAGCGCGGTAGCGCCCCGGCTCCCTGGACGTAGGTGTCGACGACCTCGCGGTCGAGGAACCGGACGAGACTCGCCGCGGCCTGCACCGGGCGGACGAACAGCGCCGCGTACAAGGCGTCGACGTGGAAGCCGGCGGCGGCGGGGCGGTGCAGCGGGCCCAGCAGCAGCCGTCCGGGGTCCGCCGGGTCGGGCGCGTCGGCGATGTCCCCGTAGGCGGGCGTGTGGGTGGCGATGGCCTCGGCCTCCACCGCTCCGGCGTCGGCCTCGGGGTGGGCGGCGACGGCGCCCAGGGGGGCGAGGGCGGCGCGGGTGTGGCGCCAGGCGGCGTAGGTGGCGATGCCGCCGGCGAGGGCGGCGCCGGTGCCCAGGACCGAGGTCAGCAGGGTCGGGGCGAGGTCGCCGCCGTCGAACCAGCCCTGGAGCCCGCGGTAGGCGAACCCGCCGAAAGCGAGGGAGGGGGCCGTGAGGACCCAGAGCACGAGGGTCATGGTGAGCGGCTGGCGGCCGTGGTCGGGGGCTTCCTCGCCGTGGCCGCGGAAGGCGAGCAGCCACAGGCGCATCGCGTAGGCGGCGGTGAGCACGGCGGTGACGAGTCCGGCGACCAGGACGATCCAGCCCGCGGCGGCGGGGGCGGGGGCGCCGTGGCCGACGGTGACCTGCTCGGCGGCGCCGAGCACGGACTCCTTGGAGAAGAAGCCGCTGAACGGCGGGATCGCGGCCAGCGCGAGCAGGGCCACGGTCATCGTCCAGTAGGCGTCGGGGACGCGTTCGCGCAGGTCGCGCATGCGGGACATGGCGGCGAGCGAGTTGGTGCCGGCGGCGTGGATGATCACGCCGGCGGCGAGGAACAGCAGGGCCTTGAAGGCGCCGTGGGACAGGAGGTGGAAGACGGCGGCACCGCGGTCGCCGACGGCGAGGGCGCCGGTCATGTAGCCGAGCTGGCCGATGGTCGAGTAGGCGAGGACGCGTTTGATGTCGTCCTGGGCGAGGGCGGCGAGGCCCGAGCCGGCCATGGTGACGGCGGCCATCACGGCGAGGACGACCATCGCGGCGGCGGACGCCTGGAAGACGGGGAGGAGCCGGGCGACGAAGTAGACACCGGCGGCGACCATCGTCGCGGCGTGGATCAGCGCGGAGACGGGCGTGGGGCCCGCCATCGCGTCCGGGAGCCAGGTGTGCAGCGGGAACTGGGCCGACTTGCCCGCGACCCCGGCGAGCAGCAGGAGGGCGATCAGGGTCGGGTGGTCCAGGCCGCCGTCGGCGACGGTGCGCAGGATCTCGGTGATCCGGAAGGAGCCCGCGTCGGTGGCGAGGGCGAACAGACCGATGAGGAAGGGGACGTCGCCGAGCTTGGTGACCAGGAATGCCTTGAGGGAGGCGGCGCGGGCCTCGGGGGTCTCCCAGTAGTGGCCGACCAGGAAGTAGGAGCAGATGCCCATGACTTCCCAGCCGACGAGCAGCACCATCAGATCGCCGGAGTAGACGACCAGGAGCATCGCGGAGGTGAACAGCGAGACGAGGGCGGCGTAGGAGGGGTAGCGCGGGTCGTCGCGCAGATAGCCCATCGAGTAGATCTGCACGCAGCACGCGATGAAGGCGACCAGCACGGCGACGAGCGCGGCGAAGCCGTCGATGTGCAGGGCGAGGTAGACCGGCACGGAGCCGGTGGGCGTCAGCTCGGTGGCCGCGTCGATCGGGGCGTCGCCGCCCTGGCGCACGGCGACCAGGACGGTGAGGACGAGGGAGGCGAGGACGGGCAGGACCGCCAGCGGGCGGACGAAGCCGGGGCTGGTGCGGCCGACGGAGAGGCCGGCGGCGGCTCCCAGGAAGGGCAGGAGGGGGACGAGAACGGCGAGGGTGGTGGTCGTCACGCGGTGGCCTCAGCCTTCTCGGCGGCCCGGTCGGCCGGGGGGAGGTCGCCGTCGGGGCCGGCGTCATCGTCGGGGGCGTCGTCGTCGGGGCCCTCGGCGGTGTCGCGGAGCTTGTCGATGTCGGAGGTGCCGCGGTTGCGGTGGACGGCGAGGACGATCGCGAGGCCGATGCCGATCTCGGCGGCGGCGATGGCGATGGTGAACAGGGTCAGGGCCTGGCCGGAGTGCAGGGTTTCCTCGGCGGCCTTGCTGAGCCAGACGTCGAAGGCGACGAGGTTGAGGTTGACGGCGTTGAGCATCAGCTCGACGGACATCAGCACCAGGATCGCGTTGCGGCGGGCGAGGACGCCGTACAGGCCGGTGCAGAAGAGGAGGGCCGACAGCACGACGGGATAGGCGAGATGCATCAGCGGGCGCCTTCCTGGTCCGCGGGCGCCTGCGGGGCGGGGGTGGGGGTGGGGGTGGGGGTGGTGCCGGGCTTGATGCCGGGGGCGGTGCCGATGCCGGGGGCGGTGCGGGTGCTGGGGGCGCGGCCGGTGCCAAGGTCGGTGCCGGGAGCGGTGCCGGTGCTGAGGTCGGGTCCGGCGCCGGGAGCGGGTCCGGTGCCGGGGGCGGGCTCAGTGACGAGAGCGGTGCCCGGGCCGGGAGCGGGCTCAGTGACGGGAGCGGTGCCGGGGCCGAGGTCAGGTTCGGGGCCGGGGCCGGTACTCGGGGCGGGTCCGGTGCCGGGGCCGGTGCCGGGGTCGGTGCCGGGGTCGGGCCCAGTACCAGGGTCGGGCCCGGTGCCCGGGGGAGGCGCGGTGGTGCCCGTGGGTGTGGTGCCGTGTGCCGTCGCCGGGGACGGGTTCGGCTTCGCCTTGCGGGAGAGCACGATCGCGCCGACCAGGGCGGACAGGAGGAGGACGGAGAGGGCCTCGAAGGGGAGGACCCAGTTCTGGAAGAGGCTCTCGCCGGTGACGCGGGTGGAGCCGGCGGCGGCGCCTTCGAGGTCGATCCAGGTGGCCCGGAAGGCGTCCACGACCACCCAGATCAGCAGGGCCGCGGCGACGGCGGCCACACCGAGGGCGACCCAGCGGTTGCCGGAGTCGGCGTCGGGGCTGCGGCCGATGGGGGCCTTGGTGAGCATCAGGCCGAACAGCAGGAGGACGACGACGGAACCGACGTAGATCAGGACCTGGACCCAGGCGATGAACTCGGCCGTGAGGAGGAGGTATTCGACGGCGAGGCCGCCGAGGGCGACGACGAGCCAGAGGGCGGCGTGGACCAGTTGCCGGGTGGTGACGGTGACGATCGCGGCGCCGAAGGTGACGAGGCCGACGAGGAGGAAGGCGATCTCGACGCCGGTCGGGGAGAGGAAGCCGCGGGTGTCGGCGGTCGCGCCGGAAGCGGCGGCGGTGGCGGAAGCGGCTGCCGTGGTCAGCGTGGTGTGCGCTGCCGTCGCGGCGGCTGCGGCGGTGGCGGCGAGGGTCATGAGCCGTCTCCCTCGGCGTCGCCGGGCGTCCGCTCGGTCCCGGGGTCCGGCTGCGGGGCCTGGGTTGCCCGGGTGTCACCTGGTGCCTGGGTGACCTGCGGGGTCTGTGGGGCCTGCGGGGCCTGGGTGGCCTGCGTGGCCTGTGGGGCCTGGGTGGCCTGCGTGGCCTGCGTGGCCGCGAGTTTCTCGGCGGTTTTGTGGGCGGCGGCGATCTCCTTCGGTTCCTCCGCGCCCGCGTCGAGGGCCGGTGGGGCCGGGACCGTCCACATCCACTCGCGGAGTCTGTCGCGCTCGTGGGTGAGGTCGAGGATGTCGGTCTCGGCGTACTCGAACTCCGGTGACCAGAACAGGGCGTCGAAAGGACAGACCTCGATGCAGATACCGCAGTACATGCACAGGGAGAAGTCGATGGCGAAGCGGTCGAGGACGTTGCGGCTGCGCTCGCGGCCACCGGGGGCCGCCGCCGGGATCGTCTCCTTGTGGGAGTCGATGTAGATGCACCAGTCCGGGCACTCGCGGGCGCAGAGCATGCAGACCGTGCAGTTCTCCTCGAACAGACCGATGACACCCCGGCTGCGGGGCGGGAGATCGGGCTGGACGTCGGGGTACTGCTGGGTGACGGACCTGCGGGTCATCGTGCGCAGGGTGACGGCCAGGCCCTTGGCGAGGCCGCTGCCGGGGAAGCGGGACCGGGGGGACGGGGTGGACTCTGGGGTGGACTCGGCCATGGCTACTGGATCACCACCTTGACGACGCCGGTGAGGGCGATCTGGGCGAGGGAGAGGGGGACGAGGAGGGTCCAGGAGAACTTCTGGAGCTGGTCCTCGCGCAGCCGGGGGTAGGTGACACGCAGCCAGATCACGAGGAACGCGAGGACGGCCGCCTTCAGCAGGGTCCAGACCCAGCCGAGGCCGTCGGCGCCCCAGGGGCCGTGCCAGCCGCCCAGGAAGAGGACGGTGGTCAGGCCGCACAGGACGACGATCCCGGCGTACTCGGCGAGGAGGAACAGGGCGAAACGCAGGCCGGTGTACTCGGTGTACGCGCCGAAGATGATCTCGGAGTCGGCGACCGGCATGTCGAACGGCGGGCGCTGCAACTCGGCGAGGCCCGCCACGAAGAAGACGATCGCGCCGACGATCTGCCAGGGCAGCCACCACCACTCGAAGGCGTCGACGATGCCGACGAGGGAGACCGTGCCGGCCGCCATCGCGACGGAGGCGGCGGTGAGCAGCATGGGGAGTTCGTAGGCGAGGAGCTGGGCGGCGGTGCGCAGGCCGCCGAGGAGGGAGAACTTGTTGGCGGAGGCCCATCCGGCCATCAGCGAGCCGAGTACGCCGACGCCCATGACGGCGAGCACGAAGAACACGCCCGCGTCGATCACCTCACCGACCGCGCCCTCGCCGGGGCCGATCGGGATGGCGAGCAGGACGAGGAGGTATGGGAGGAGGGCCACGGCCGGGGCGAGCTGGAAGATACGGCGGTCCGCGCCGCTGGGGACGATGTCCTCCTTCTGCGCGAACTTCACGCCGTCGGCCACGAGCTGGGCCCAGCCGTGGAAGCCGCCGGCGTACATCGGGCCGAGCCGGCCCTGCATATGGGCCATGACCTTGTGCTCGGCCTGGCCGACGAGCAGGGGGAAGGTGAGGAACACGACGAAGACGATCAGGAGTCGCAGGGCGACGTCCAGGGCGTCGTTCACTGCCGGCCTCCTTCCGGGTCTTCGGGGGCGGGGGGAGTAGCGGGGTCGGTGGGAGCGGTGGGAGTGGTGGGGGGTTGCGGAGTGTCGGCGGGCGCGTCCGTGGACGTATCCGTATCGGTCTCCGCATCCGTGTCCGCCGGTGCCTGCCCGGCCGCTTCCTCGAAGGCCGGGCGGGCGTGGTGCCAGGGCGCGTCCGGGCTGCGCGGGGAGGTGGCGGGGCGGCCGGTGGCGGAGTCCGGCGAGGCCGCCGGGGACGGCGTACCGGTGGACGGCTCGTTCGAGGGCTCGTCCGGCGTCCCAGCCGCTTCCGTGGCCCCCGTCCTTTGGGGCGACTGGTCCGGCGCGTTCGGCGCGTTCGAGGTGCCCGGGGTATCCGGCGTGCCCGCGGTGCCGGGAGGCGGCGTCTGGCTGGCGGGGCCCTCCGATGCCGTACGGGAGCGTCGTACGGGACGCTCACCGGAACCCGGCGCGGGCGCACCCGCCGCCCGCTCCCCGGCGCCCGCGGCCCGCGCACCCGCCCCCGCCGCGCGTCCCGCGCCTCGGGTCGGGCGGGTCGGGCGGGTCGGGGCAGGGGGGAGCTGGCCCTTCTGGGGGCCCCATTCGTTGGGGTCGGGGACGCCCGGGGGGAGCATCTGGCGGCGTTTGGGGCCGCCGTGTTCCGACTCGCCGGGTTCCTTGGCGCCGGGCCATGCCTTGGCGACGCGGGCGGCGAGGACGAAGTCCTTGCGCAGCGGGTGGCCCTCGAAGGTGTCGGGGAGGAGGAGGTGGTCGAGGGCGGGGTGGCCGGTGAAGTCGACGCCGAACATCTCGTGGGTCTCGCGCTCGTGCCAGGCGGCGCCCGCGTAGACGCCGACGGCGGAGGCGAGGGCCGGGGCGTCGTGCGGGACGGTGGTGCGCAGGAGCAGCCGCCGGACCGGCGCCAGCGCCACGACATGGGCGGCGACGCGGAAGCCGGTGCCGGGTTCGTCGACGGCGCTGAGCCAGTCGAAGTAGGTGCAGCCGAGCGTGTCGCGGGCGGTGCGCAGGGCGTCGGTCCAGATGGCGGGGGGTACGTCGACGGTGAGGAGGGAGTAGGACTCCTCGGCCGTGGCCTCCGCGCCGAAGAGTTCCTCGGCGGTGGCCGGCAGCCAGCCGACGGCGGTCATCGGGTGTCCCCCTCGGCGGCCGGTGGCCGGACCAGACCGCTCTGGAGGGCGGCGGCGGACGGACCGGAGCCGGTGGTGCCGTAGCGCTCGCCCAGTGACTCGCGGGCGATCTTCTCCTGGAGTTTGAGGATGCCCTGGAGGAGGGCCTCGGGGCGCGGCGGGCAGCCCGGGACATAGACGTCGACGGGGATGATCTGGTCGACGCCCTTGGTGACGGAGTAGGAGTCCCAGTAGGGGCCGCCGCAGTTGGAGCAGGCGCCGAAGGAGATGACGTACTTCGGCTCGGGCATCTGCTCGTACAGGCGTTTGATGGCGGGGGCCATCTTGTCGGTGACCGTGCCGGAGACGACCATCAGGTCGGCCTGGCGGGGGCCCGGCGCGAAGGGGATGACGCCGAGGCGGATGAAGTCGTGGCGGGCCATGGACGCGGCGATGAACTCGATGGCGCAGCAGGCCAGGCCGAAGTTGAAGACCCAGAGCGAGTAGCGGCGGCCCCAGTTCAGGACGACCTTCATGGGCTCGGGGGCGAGACGGGCGAGGGCGCCGAGGCGGCTGGGCTCCGGCAGCGACACCGGCGGCGACACCGACACCGACGGCGACATCGAGACCGGCATCGAAACCGGCACCGAGACCGGCACCGGTTCGCGCCGCTCCGCGTCCGGCGGGGTCACGTCCATTCCAGCACCCCCTTCTTGTAGGCGTAGAGCAGTCCTACGGCGAGGAAGCCGAGGAAGATGAACATCTCGACCAGCGTGGTCGCGCCGTAGCCGGGGTCGGCGAAGACGGTCGCCCAGGGGAAGAGGAAGATCGAGTCGACGGCGAAGATGACGTAGAGGAAGGCGTAGACGTAGTAGCGGACCTGGGTGTGGGCCCAGCCCTCGCCCACGGGGTCGACGCCGCACTCGTACGTCAGCAGCTTCTCGGGCGTCGGGACGACGGGGCGCAGCAGCCGCCCGGCGCCGAAGGCCACGGCGACGAAGAGCACGCCGATCACGGCCAGCACTCCGACGACCGAGTACGACTGGAAGTAGTCCGCCGCGACGGCCTCGGTCGCGATGACCTCCACCGGTTCGACGGTCGGTTGCCTCACGTCCGTCCCTCGCTCCCTGGCCTCGACCTGTAGTCCCGACAGTCCAGATGGTCCTGACAGTCCAGATAGTCCCGGCACTGGGACGACGTCGGTCCCGATACCGGGACGACCGTCCCGGCCCCGATCACGACGCCGTGTACGCCACTGTTCGACGATCTGTACGCACGGGAGTCTAGGCCCTGCTAAAGGCACGGTAAGCAGCCCGTCAGGGGTCGGGGCGCGGGGGTGGGGTTTTCCTCAGTCGAACCGGGCGGTCCACCTCATGGCGCGGGCGACCGCGGCCGGGCACGCTGGCTGTCATGACCGAACGAATCCCGTCCGCGGGCACTGGCCGGGCCGCGCAGGGTGCCCGGCCGGGCGACAGCGGCAAGGCCGCCGCCCGTGACCGCCTGCCGCCGCCCCGCCTGGGCTACGACAAGCACACCTGGAAGGAGATCGCGCATCTCCTGGCCAATCTGCCGATGGCGCTGATCGGCTTCGTCTACGCGACGACGGTGGTGGTCACCGGCGCCTTTCTGACCGTGACCGTGATCGGCTTCCCGCTGCTCGCGGCGGGGCTGATGGGCGCGCGGCAGCTGGGCCGGCTGGAGCGCGCGCGGGCGCGGGCGCTGCTCGGGGTGAAGGTGGACGAGCCGAGCCCGCTGCCGTGGCGCAGCAATCGGGAGGGGGGGTTCTTCGCGCAGATATGGATGATGCTCAAGGACCCGGTGGGCTGGCGGACGCTCCTCTACGACTTCGTACGCCTGCCCTGGGGCATCCTCACCTTCGCGATCACCCTGGTGTCGCTCTTCGTGCTGTGGCCGGTGCTGCCGTTCATGGCGCGAGCCATGACCAATGTCGACCGGGCGATGGTGCGCGGGCTGCTGTCGCCGTCGGACGAGTTGGAGCGGCGGATCGCGGAGCTGGAGTCGGACCGCGGGGTCGTGGTCGACACGGCGGCCTCCGATCTGCGGCGCATCGAGCGGGATCTGCACGACGGGGCGCAGGCCCGGCTGGTCAATCTGGCCATGGGCCTGGGCCTGGCCAAGGAGAAGCTGCTGGAGGACCCGGACACGGCCGCGGTGATGGTCGAGGAGGCGCACGGCGAGGTGAAACTGGCCCTCCAGGAGCTGCGGGATCTGGCCCGCGGCATCCACCCGGCGGTGCTCACCGACCGGGGCCTCGACGCGGCGCTCTCCTCGGTGGCCTCGCGGTGCACGGTGCCGGTGAAGGTGACCGTCGACCTGGTGGAGCGGCCGGCCGAGGCCATCGAGGGCATCGCGTACTTCACCGTCTCCGAGCTGCTCCAGAACGTGAGCAAGCACAGCCGGGCGAGGTCGGCGGCGGTGGATGTGTGGCGGACGGAGGAGCGGTTGCTGATCCAGGTCGCGGACGACGGCCGCGGCGGCGCGAGCCTGGACGACGGCTCGGGCATGCGGGGCCTGTCGGACCGGCTGGGCGCGGTGGACGGCCTGTTCGTCGTCGACTCCCCCGAGGGCGGGCCCACGACGATCACCGCCGAGTTGCCGTGGCGGCAGCGGAAGGTGTGACGTGGGGGACGTACGGGCCACGGGGGACGCGGGGGACACGGGGGACGCGGGTGCTGCCGGTGACTCACGTGCTGCGGGTGACGTGAGTGACGTACGTGACGCGCCCGACTCACCCGACTCACCCGACTCACCCGAGTCACCCGAGTCACCCGGCTCACCCGAGTCACCCGAGTCACCCGACGGACCCAACTCACCCGACGCGCCGGACAGACCCAACGCGCCCGACGGACCGCACCCGCGCCTCGACGAACCCCCGCTCCAACCCCCCGCTTCCACCGGAGGTAGGGAAAACCCCCCTCCCAAGACGCCGACGTCCTGCATGGTCCGCAGCCCGCGGCGAAGGGACGCTGGGAGCGCAAGGACGGATGCGAGAGCACACCCAGGATCGGTAGCGAAGGAACGGGACGGGACGACGCCGATGACCACGACGGAGTACGGGCACGAGTACGGGGCCGGGCACGGAAACCGGGGCGGTTGGCTGCCGGTCGGGCTGCGGGCGCCGTTCGAGGGGCGGGCCTGGCGGGAGTTCCTCTATGTGCTGCTGAGCCTGCCGCTCAGCATCGCGCTGTTCACCTACGCGGTCACCATGTTCTCGCTGGGGGCGGGCCTGCTGGTGACCTTCCTCGGCATTCCGGTGCTGGCGGCGGCGCTGGCCGGCTGCCGGGGCCTGGGCGCGGTGGAGCGGGCACGGGCACGCGGGCTGCTGCGGCTGGAGGTGTCCGCGCCGGAGCCGCTGCGGGTACGCAAGGGCGGCGCGATGGGCTGGATGTGGGCGGTGCTCAAGAGCGGCGCGTCCTGGCGGGCGCTGCTGTACTCGGTGCTGCATCTGCCGTGGGCGGTCTTCTCGTTCAGCGTGGCGGTGACGGTCTGGGTCACGGGGTGGACGCTGATGACGTACCCGCTGTGGTTCTGGGTGCTGCCGGTGTACGGCGGGCAGGGCGGGATCCAGCTGTACGGCGACGAAACGCACCGGATGTATCTCGACAACCCCTTCGAGATCGGGGTGACCGCGGCGGTCGGGCTGCTGTTCGTGCTGTCGGCGCCGTGGATCGTGCGGGCGCTGACCACGGTGGACCGGCTGATGGTGTACGGGCTGCTCGGGGCGTCGCAGCTGGCCACGCGGGTGGTGGAGCTGGAGTCGGACCGGGGGGTCGTCGTCGACACGGCCGCGGCGGACCTGCGGCGCATCGAACGGGATCTGCACGACGGGGCGCAGGCCCGGCTGGTCAATCTGGCGATGGATCTGGGGCTGGCGAAGGAGAAGCTGTCCGAGGACCCGCGGGCGGCGGCGCGGATGGTGGACGAGGCGCACGGTGAGGTGAAGACGGCGTTGCAGGAGCTGCGGGATCTGGCCCGTGGCATCCACCCGGCGGTGCTCACCGACCGGGGCCTCGACGCGGCGCTGTCGTCGGTGGCCTCGCGGTGCGCGGTGCCGGTACGAGTGGATGTGGACCTGGTGGAGCGGCCGGCTCCGGCGATCGAGGGGATCGCGTACTTCACGGTCTCCGAGCTGCTCCAGAACATCAGCAAGCACTCGCGGGCCCGGTCGGCGTGGGTGGATGTGTGGCGGGTGGAGAACCGGCTGATGCTCCAGGTCACGGACGACGGGGTGGGCGGCGCGAACGCGGAGGCCGGTTCGGGCCTCGCCGGCCTCGCGGGCCGCCTCGACGCGGTGGACGGCATCCTGGTCGTCGACTCCCCGCCGGGCGGACCCACGCGGGTGACCGCGGAGCTGCCCTGGCGGAGGTGAGCCCGTCGGTGACGTGAGGTGAGGCCCGCGGGGGGTGAGGTCCCCCACCCCGACTCCCGCACCCCCACTCCCCCGCTCCCCCACCACCCACACGCACGCACGCACGCAGGTCCGAACCCTGGAATGCTGGACCCGTTCGCGCTGTGGGACGGAGCCGTTCGCCGGGGACGGTGGGCGGGGTGGGGGGACTGGATCGTGGAGGACAGGGTGCGGGTGGTCATCGCCGAGGATTCGGTGCTGCTGCGGGAGGGACTGACGCGGCTGCTCACCGACCGGGGGCACGACGTGGTCGCCGGGGTCGGCGACGCGGAGGCGCTGATCAAGACCGTGACCGAGCTGGACGCGGAGGGCGGGCTGCCCGACGTCGTGGTGGCGGACGTGCGGATGCCGCCGACGCACACGGACGAAGGGGTCCGGGCGGCCGTACGGCTGCGGAAGTCGTATCCGGGGCTCGGGGTGCTGGTGCTGTCGCAGTACGTCGAGGAGCGGTACGCGACGGAACTGCTCGCCGGGTCGAGCCGGGGGGTCGGGTATCTGCTGAAGGACCGGGTGGCCGAGGTCCGCGAGTTCGTGGACGCGGTGGTGCGGGTCGCGCGGGGCGGTACGGCGCTGGACCCGGAGGTGGTCGCGCAGCTGCTCGGGCGGTCCCGGAAGCAGGACGTGCTCGCGGGCCTGACCCCGCGGGAGCGGGAGGTGCTGGGGCTGATGGCCGAGGGGCGTACGAATTCGGCCATCGCCAAACAGCTGGTGGTGAGTGACGGGGCCGTCGAGAAGCACGTCAGCAACATCTTCCTGAAGCTGGGCCTGTCGCCGAGCGAGGGGGACCACCGGCGGGTGCTGGCGGTGCTCACGTATCTGAATTCCTGAATGACTCCCGGATGACTGCCGGCTGACTCCTGGGGTTCCTGGGGTTCCTGGGGCTCCTGTGACTCCCGAAGGCCCTTTCCGCTAGCCAGAACCCCGGAGGGACCCGCTCCGACAAGACACCGGCGTACGCCCCGGAGGTTCTGGATGACCCGAAAGGCCCCGTGCGGCACCCCTGCCCGGTGAACCCCGGAGAACCCCCGCCACCCCCACGGCGTCTTCCCGAACAGACGCGGTGGGTCGGCGGAGCGGCGCTCGTCCGGGTGGTGGGCCGTCTCAAAGGGGTGTTCATCATGCGAATGGCCCCGAAGGGGCGACCTCGGCGGACGTAGGGTTGATCCTGGGTGCGCCCGCGGGAGGGCCGTGCCCCGACAGCAGCCTCGAAGGAGGTCCAGTTCAGTGACCAGCCAGGTCAGTAGCGAGAAGGAACAGGCCGACGGAGCCGTCATAGGAGAGCAGCGCAAACCGGTGGGAGCGAAGGACGTCCGCCGGCTGGACCGGGTGATCATCAGGTTCGCGGGGGACTCGGGTGACGGCATGCAGCTCACCGGTGACCGGTTCACCTCGGAGACGGCGTCCTTCGGCAACGACCTGTCGACCCTGCCGAACTTCCCCGCCGAGATCCGGGCGCCCGCCGGGACCCTGCCGGGGGTGTCGTCGTTCCAGCTCCACTTCGCCGACCATGACATCCTCACCCCCGGTGACGCGCCGAACGTCCTGGTGGCGATGAACCCGGCGGCGCTGAAGGCGAACATCGGCGATGTGCCGCGCGGCGCGGAGATCATCGTCAACACGGACGAGTTCACCAAGCGGGCCATGCAGAAGGTCGGCTACGACAGCAATCCGCTGGAGGACGGGTCCCTCGACGGGTATCACCTGCATCCGGTGCCGCTGACCACGCTCACCGTGGAGGCGCTGAAGGACTTCGATCTGTCCCGCAAGGAGGCCGAGCGCAGCAAGAACATGTTCGCGCTGGGCCTGCTGTCGTGGATGTACCACCGGCCCACGGAGGGCACCGAGCAGTTCCTGACGACGAAGTTCGCGCGCAAGCCGGAGATCGCCGCCGCGAACATCGCCGCGTTCCGCGCGGGCTGGAACTTCGGCGAGACGACCGAGGACTTCGCGGTCTCCTACGAGGTCGCCCCCGCCACCACCGCCTTCCCGGTGGGGACGTACCGGAACATCTCCGGCAATCTGGCTCTCGCGTACGGTCTGATCGCGGCCTCGCGGCAGGCGGATCTGCCGCTGTTCCTGGGCTCGTACCCGATCACCCCGGCCTCCGACGTGCTGCACGAACTGAGCCGGCACAAGAACTTCGGGGTGCGCAGCTTCCAGGCCGAGGACGAGATCTCCGGTATCGGCGCCGCTCTCGGTGCCGCGTTCGGCGGCTCGCTCGCCGTCACCACCACCAGCGGTCCCGGCCTCGCCCTGAAGTCGGAGACCATCGGGCTCGCGGTGTCGATGGAGCTGCCGCTGCTCGTCATCGACATCCAGCGCGGCGGCCCCTCCACCGGCCTGCCCACCAAGACCGAGCAGGCCGATCTGCTCCAGGCGATGTACGGGCGCAACGGCGAGGCGCCGGTGCCGATCGTCGCCCCGCGTACTCCGGCCGACTGCTTCGACGCCGCCGTCGAGGCGGCCCGGATCGCCCTGGCCTACCGCACCCCGGTGCTGCTGCTGAGCGACGGCTATCTGGCCAACGGCTCCGAGCCGTGGCGGATCCCGGAGCTGGAGGAGCTGCCCGATCTGGCGGTGCAGTTCGCCCAGGGCACCAACCACACCCTCGACGACGGCACCGAGGTCTTCTGGCCGTACAAGCGCGACCCGCACACCCTCGCCCGTCCCTGGGCGGTCCCCGGCACGCCGGGTCTCGAACACCGCATCGGCGGCATCGAGAAGCAGGACGGCACCGGGAACATCTCGTACGACCCCGCCAACCACGACTTCATGGTCCGCACCCGGCAGGCGAAGATCGACGGCATCGACGTGCCCGACATCGACGTCGACGACCCCGACCAGGCCCGCACCCTGGTGCTCGGCTGGGGCTCCACCTACGGCCCCATCACCGCCGCCGTCCGCCGGCTGCGCACCGCCGGGCTGCCGATCGCGCAGGCCCATCTACGCCATCTGAACCCCTTCCCGCGGAATCTGGGCACGGTCCTCCAGGGCTACGACAAGGTCGTGATCCCCGAGATGAACCTCGGCCAGCTCGCCACCCTGATCCGGGCGAAGTACCTGGTCGACGCGCACAGCTACAACCAGGTGAACGGCATGCCGTTCAAGGCCGAACAGCTCGCCACGGCGCTCAAGGAGGCCATCGATGGCTGAGACGTCCACGGAAGGCACGGGCACGATCGAGGCACTTTCACTCGTCCCCAAGGCCGAGGCCCGCCAGTCCATGAAGGACTTCAAGTCCGATCAGGAAGTGCGCTGGTGCCCCGGCTGCGGTGACTACGCGATCCTCGCCGCCGTGCAGGGCTTCATGCCCGAACTGGGCCTCGCCCGGGAGAACGTCGTCTTCGTCTCCGGCATCGGCTGCTCCTCCCGCTTCCCGTACTACATGAACACGTACGGGATGCACTCCATCCACGGCCGCGCCCCCGCCATCGCCACCGGGCTCGCCACCTCCCGCCGTGATCTGTCCGTCTGGGTCGTCACCGGCGACGGCGACGCCCTGTCCATCGGCGGCAACCACCTCATCCACGCCCTGCGCCGCAACGTCAACCTCAAGATCCTCCTCTTCAACAACCGGATCTACGGGCTGACCAAGGGCCAGTACTCGCCCACCTCCGAGGTCGGCAAGATCACCAAGTCGACGCCGATGGGGTCGCTCGACGCGCCCTTCAACCCGGTCTCCCTCGCCCTCGGCGCCGAAGCCTCCTTCGTGGCCCGCACCATCGACTCCGACCGCAAGCACCTCACCCAGGTCCTGCGCGAGGCCGCCGCCCACCCCGGCACGGCCCTGGTCGAGATCTACCAGAACTGCAACATCTTCAACGACGGCGCCTTCGACGCCTTCAAGGACAGACAGCGCGCCGAGGAAGCCGTCATCCGGCTGGAGCACGGCAAGCCGATCCGGTTCGGTGCCGACGGCGCGCGGGGGGTCGTACGGGATCCACGGACCGGTGACCTCCAGGTCATCGACGTCACCCCGGAGAACGAGGCGCGGGTGCTGGTGCACGACGCCCACGCCGCGTCGCCCACCACGGCGTTCGCGCTGTCCCGCCTCGCCGACCCGGACACCCTCCACCACACCCCCATCGGCGTCCTGCGCTCCGTCGACCGGCCCGTCTACGACGACCAGATGACCGAGCAGCTCGACACCGCGATCGAGCAGAACGGCAAGGGGGATCTCGCCGCGCTGCTCGCCGGCGGGGACACCTGGACGGTGGTCGGCTGACGTCAGCCGACGCCGGCGGGCGGGCGGAAGGCCGACGCCGGCGCTGGCGCTGGCGCTGGCGCTGGCGCTGGCGCTGGCGCTGGCGAACGAGCGTGCGAAGGGCCCGGGTGGCGGAAGCGCCCGGGCCCTTCCCATGCCCCCATGCCCCCATGCCCCCGTGCTCCCCTTGCCGGTACTGGCCGCTAGCCCAGCGAAGCGCCCCGCGCCGCGTCGTACCGCTCGCGTGCCTCCGTCACCGCCCCCATCCGCCGTTCCGTCCACAGGGCCAGCGTGCGGACCTGTTCGGCGGCCTCGCGGCCCAGGGGGGTGAGGGAGTAGTCGACGCGGGGCGGGATCACGGGCTTGGCGTCCCGGTGGACCAGGCCGTCGCGCTCCAGGGTCTGGAGGGTCTGGGTCAGCATCTTCTCGCTGACCCGCCGGACCCCGTCGATCGCCCGGCGCAGCTCGCTGAAGCGGTGCGGGCGGTCGAGGAGCGCGATCAGGACGAGGACGCCCCAGCGGCTGGTGACATGTTCCAGAACCAGGCGGTACGGGCATATCGCCTCGTCACCGTTCACGTTCACGTTCGCGTTCACACTCTCACTCTCGCTCTCGCTTACCGACATGCCGGTACCTTACTTCAAAGTGGGTACTTTCCTTTGGCTAGTGCCCTCCCTAGGGTGAGTGACATAGCTCGTACCTCGATCACACCACCCCCACCCACCCCCACCCCCGTCCCCACAGGGGCACAGGAACCACAGGGAGAGTCCCCCATGAGCATCGTCGTCACCGGAGCCACCGGACACCTCGGCCGCCATGTCGTCGCCCAGCTGCTGGAGCGGGTGCCGGCCGGGCAGCTCACCGCCGTCGTGCGCGACGAGGCCAAGGCCGCCGACCTCGCCGCCCGGGGCGTACGGATCGCCGTCGCCGACTACAACGCGCCCCGGACCTTCGACACCCTCTTCGCCCCCGGCGACAAGGTGCTGCTGATCTCCAGCAGTGAGTTCGACAAGGACCGCGTCGCCCAGCACAAGGTCGTCGTGGACGCCGCGCGGGCGGCCGGGGTCGCGCTGCTCGCGTACACCAGCGCCCCCGCGAGCCTGACCGCCGCCCTCGCCGACGACCACCGCGCCACCGAGCGGCTGATCGTGGACTCGGGCGTGCCGTACGTCTTCCTGCGCAACGGCTGGTACCACGAGAACTACACCGAGAACCTGGCCCCGGTACTGGCGCACAACACCGTGGTCGCGGCCACCGGGGACGGCCGGATCGCCTCCGCCGCGCGCGCCGACTACGCCGCCGCCGCGGTCGCCGTACTGACCGGCGAGGGGCACGAGAACGCGGCGTACGAGCTGTTCGGCGACAGCGCGTGGAGCATGGCCGAGTACGCGGCCGAGCTGAGCCGGCGGACCGGGCGGGAGATCGGCTTCACCCATGTCTCCGCCGAGGCCCTCACCGGCATCCTGACCGGCGCCGGGCTGCCCGCGCCGCTCGCCGCCATCCTCGCCGGGGTGGACGTGTCCATCGAGAAGGGCGAGCTGGCAGGCGGCGTCGACGACCTCTCCCGGCTGGCGGGCCGCCCGACCACACCGCTGTCCGACGCCATCGCCGCCGCCACCGGCCCCGACTCCTGAAGCCCCGCCCCCGGATACGCCCCTGCCCCGGGCCCCTGTCATGACCGTATGGCGATACGGCCATGACAGCACCCCTCCCCCGGCGCTACCTTCTTTCAGGCGAGGCCGGTGAGGCCGAGCGCGGCCCGGCGCGGCCGAGGCGTGAAGGAGGCGGCCCGTGGCCGGGAGCGATATATCCGGGAGCGATGTATCCGGGGGCGGCATATCCGGCGGCGACGTGACCGGGAGGGACCTGACCGGGAGCGGCGTGACCGGGAGTGGTGACCCCCGGAGTGGTGACCCCCGGAGCGACGGGTCCCGAAGTGATGGGTCCCGAAGTGATGGGCCCGGCAAGGCGAAGAGCGAGCGCCGCACCGGCCTGCTGAACGGCTTCGCGGCCTACGGGATGTGGGGCCTGGTCCCCCTCTTCTGGCCGCTGCTCGAACCCTCCGGCGCGGTGGAGATCCTGGCCCACCGGATGGTGTGGTCGCTGGCCGCCGTCGGCGTGGTCCTGCTGTTCGTACGGCGCTGGGCCTGGGCCGGTGAGCTGCTGCGCCGGCCGCGTCAGCTGGCGTTGATCACGGTCGCCGCGGCCACGATCAGCATCAACTGGGGCGTGTACATCTGGTCCGTCAACAACGATCAGGTGGTGGAGGCGTCCCTCGGCTACTTCATCAACCCGCTGGTCACCATCGCGATGGGCGTCCTGCTGCTCAAGGAGCGGCTGCGCCCGGTGCAGTGGGCGGCGGTCGGCGTGAGCTTCGCGGCGATCCTGGTCCTGGCCATCGGCTACGGCCGGCCGCCGTGGATCTCGCTCACCCTGGCGTTCTCCTTCGCGACCTACGGCCTGGTGAAGAAGAAGGTCGGCCTCGGCGGCCTGGAGTCGCTGGCCGCCGAGACCGCCGTGCAGTTCCTGCCCGCGCTGGCCTTCCTGATCTGGCTGGGCAGCCGGGGCGAGTCGACCTTCGCCGCCGAGGGCGCGGGGCACGCGGCACTGCTCGCCGCGACCGGCGTGGTCACCGCGCTGCCGCTGGTCTGCTTCGGCGCGGCGGCCATCCGCGTGCCCCTGTCGACGCTGGGCCTGCTCCAGTACCTGGCCCCGGTCTTCCAGTTCCTGCTCGGCGTGCTCTACTTCCGCGAGGCCATGCCGCCCGAGCGCTGGGCCGGGTTCGCGCTGGTCTGGCTGGCGCTGACCATGCTGACGTGGGACGCGCTGCGCGCCGCGCGCCGCAACGCCCGTACGCTCAGCGCCGAGACCAGCGTGCCGAGCGCCGCCATCACCACCGGCACCACCAGCGCCACGCGGAACGCCGACAGCGTCTCCTCCGGGCCCGAGCCCGCCCCCGCCGACGCCAAGCCGTAGACCGCGGTGACCGCGGAGATGCCGACCGCGGAGCCGAACTGGGTCGCCGTCGTCAGCAGCCCGCCCGCGAGGCCCTGCTCGTGCTCGGCGACCCCGTCCGTCGCCGCGATGGTCAGCGGCCCGTACCCCAGCGCGAACGCGACCCCGGCGAGGATCAGGGCCGGGAACATGGCGGCGTACGTCCAGTCCATGCCGAGCGGCAGGAACGCCGTGTACGCCACGGTCGCCAGCACGAAGCCGCCGAGGATGACCTTGGCGTTGCCGAAGCGGGTGACCAGTCTCGGGGTGAGGGTGGGCGCGAGCACCGCGTCGAAGCCCAGGGCGATCATCGCGAGCGCGGTCTGCATCGAGGACCAGCCGCGCAGTTCCTGCATGTACAGGGTCACCACGAACTGGAAGCCGAAGAAGGCGCCGAGGAACAGCAGCGCCCCGAGGTCGGCCCGCACGGTCGCCGCGTTGCGCAGGATCCCGAGCCGGACCAGCGGCGCCGGGGCCCGCCGCTCCACGGTGACGAACACCGCCCCCAGCGCCAGCGCCGTCAGCCCGGCCGCCAGGGTCAGCGGCCAGCCGTGCAGTCCGTGTTCCAGCCGTACGACGGTGTAGGCGGCCAGCAGCATGGCCCCGGCGGCGGTCACCGCCCCGAGGACGTCGAAGCCACCCCGGCGACGGGCGGCGGCGGCCTCGTCACCGGCGCGCGGCACCAGCCGCACCGCCGCCACCAGGATCACCGCCGTCAGCAGCACGGGCGCGAAGAACACCCACCGCCAGCCGAGCTGGGTGAGCAGCCCGCCGATCACCAGGCCCAGCGAGAAGCCGCCGGCCGCGACGCCCGCGAAGATCAGCAGCGCCTTGTTGCGCTGGGGGCCCTCCTCGTAGGAGGTGGTGATCAGGGAGAGGGCGGCGGGGGTCATGAACGCGGCGGCGACACCGGTCACGAACCGGGACACGATCAGCATCCAGCCCTCGGTGCCCACCCCGCCGAGCCCGGAGAAGACCAGGAACACCACGAGCCCCGCCAGAAACATCCGGCGCCGCCCGAGCAGGTCCGCGGCCCGTCCGCCGAGCAGCGTGAAACCGGCGTAACCGAGCACGTAGGCGCTCATCACCCAGGCGGCCGCGCCGGTGGAGAGACCCAGATCGGCCCGGATCGCGGGGATCGCGATGGCCAGCATCGCGACATCGATGCCCTCCAGAAAGACCGTTCCGCTCAGCACGAGCAGCAGGGCCCAGGCACGGGTGCCCATGGGGACTCCTTGGGACAGGGGCGCGTACGGGACGAACGCGAGTCGGTTACGGGAGTGAGGGTCGGTTCCCTCTTGTAACCATGGCCAGCGTGCGGCACCATCGGAAGATAGGGAAGAAGGCACTTCGAAGTCACCGAGTTACTGCGAGGGCACCATGGAGTACGGCGACGCCGATCCGTTCCAGTGGGACACCCGTGAGGACTGCGAGGTACGCCAGATCCTGGACCGGATCGCGGACAAGTGGTCGCTGCTGGTGATCGCCCTGCTGGACACCCGCCGACTGCGCTTCACCGAGCTGCGCCGGGAGATCGACGGGGTCAGCCAGCGGATGCTGACCGTCACCCTGCGCCAGCTGGAGCGGGACGGCCTGGTCGAGCGGACCGTGCACCCGGTGGTGCCGCCGCGCGTCGACTACGAGCTGACCTCGCTCGGCAAGACCCTGCACGCCACGATCCAGTCCCTGGTGACCTGGACGGAGGAACACCAGCTGGAGATCGCGGGGGCGCGGGCGGCGTATGACGCGCGGG
Organism: Streptomyces sp. NPDC056734; assembly: GCF_042790455.1. Lineage (NCBI taxonomy): Bacteria > Bacillati > Actinomycetota > Actinomycetes > Kitasatosporales > Streptomycetaceae > Streptomyces > Streptomyces sp. NPDC056734. The sequence continues at coordinate 57,004 of NZ_JBHTZD010000017.1, read as the reverse complement.
AGGCGGCGGGGACGGCGGGGGCGGAGGCGGTAAGGGCAGAGGGGGCGGCGAAGCCGCCGGTCGGGGTCGCTAATCCTCGGTGAAGGTGGTTTCCCGGGCCCGCGCCCGGTGCGCCCGCACCTTCGCCAGATTCCCGCAATGCTCCATCGAGCACCAGCGGCGCCGCCCCGGGCGTGAGGTGTCCACGAACAGCAGCGCGCAGTTGCGGGAGCCGCATTCGCGGATGCGGTCGGCGTACGGCCCGCTGAACAGGTCGATCGCGTCCCGGGCGACGGTGGACAGCAGCCGCGTACCGGTCGCGGCACCCGGCGGCCAGGCCCGGTCGCCGTCGGCGGTCAGCCGGGGGACGAGGGGCGGCTCGGCCGCCGCCGCGTTGAGGGCGCCGAGGTGCCCGGGGTCGAACGGACGGCCGTGCGCACGGTCGGCGGTGAGCAGATAGAGGGCGTCACGGACGTCTCGTACGGTCGCCAACTCGGCCTCGGTGACGATGAGTTCCAGCCCTTCCGGGAGCCGGCTGCGGGCCGTCCAGGCCACGAGATCGGCGGGCTCGTGCAGCACCTCGAAACGGGCGAAGACACCCGGGCCGCCGGTCGTCAGCAGCTCCAGACACAGGGCACCCGGGTCGAATCGGTAGGGATTGCCCTCGTGTGTGCGCAATGTGATGCCCGGAGACCGGCCAGGCCCATGTGCCGACCCATCCGGCGTTTCCCTTGCCCGTTCGCTCACGTAACCACTATAGATGGTTACATGGCAGACACAGAGGCCGCTCGGCCGATCCACTGGAAAATCGTCATGGACTGCGCCGACCCGCAGGCGCAGGCCGATTTCTGGGGCGCCGCCCTGCACTACACCGTCGAGGACAACAACGCGCTGATCGAGCGACTGCTGGAACTGGGCGCGCTGCCGCGCGAGGCCACCGTCGAGTACCGCGCCCGGCTGGCCTTCCGGGACCTGGTCGGCGTACGGCATCCGGACGATCCGTACGACGAGGAGTCGGGGACCGGGCTCGGCAGGCGCATCCTCTTCCAGCGCGTACCGGAGGCGAAGGCGGGCAAGAACCGGCTCCACCTCGATCTGCACCCCGGCCCAGGGCTGATGACCGCCGAGGTCGAGCGGCTGACGGAGCTGGGGGCGAGTGTGCTGCGGGAGGTGAAGGAGGGGTACGGGGAGTGGGTGGTGATGGCGGATCCGGAGGGGAACGAGCTGTGCGTGCACTAGCCCCGACCTTCAGATTCCTCACGCGGCCGGCCGGCCTCGGACAGAAGGCCCGCCCCTGATCCGGCCGGACTCGGACACGTGGCTGACCTCAAACACCTGGCCGAATAGATCTCTTGACGGAGAGTCAACCCCAGCTTCACCATCCAGGCACCCCATTCACTGTGGAATCCCTGTGGTCACCCCACGGGGTTCCCCACGGAATTCGGAGCCCCCACATGAAGCTCTCCGTTTCCGGGCGGGCGGCCACGGCTGCCGTCGTCGCGGTCGCGACCGTGCTGACCGGCGGATCCCTCGCCGGTGCCGCTCCCGCCTCCGGGCCGTCGGTGCTCGCCGCACCCGACATCCCCCTTGCGAACGTCAAGGCGCATCTGAACCAGTTCCAGTCCATAGCCACCGCCAACGGCGGCAACCGAGCGCACGGCCAGACCGGCTACCGGGCCTCGCTGGACTATGTGAAGGCGAAGCTGGACGCGGCCGGCTTCACCACGACCATCCAGCAGTTCACCTCCTCCGGCCGGATCGGCTACAACCTGATCGCCGACTGGCCCGGCGGCGACCCCGAGCAGGTCGTGCTGGCCGGCGCCCACCTGGACAGCGTGGCCTCCGGCCCCGGCATCAACGACAACGCCACCGGCTCGGCCGCCGTCCTCGAAACCGCCCTGGCCGTCTCCCGCGCCGGCCTCACGCCCACGAAGCATCTGCGGTTCGCCTGGTGGGGCGCGGAGGAACTCGGGCTGATCGGCTCGCGTCACTACGTCACCAGCCTGACGACCACGGACCGCGCCCGCATCGACGGCTACCTCAACTTCGACATGATCGGCTCCTCCAACCCCGGCTATTTCGTCTACGACGACGACCCGGTGATCGAGCAGACGTTCAAGAACTACTTCACCGGCCTCGGCATCCCCACCGAGATCGAGACCGAGGGCGACGGCCGCTCCGACCACGCCTCGTTCAAGAACGTGGGCATACCGGTCGGCGGTCTGTTCACCGGCGCGAGCCGGCTCAAGACCACCGCGCAGGCCGCCAAGTGGGGCGGCACGGCGGGCCGCGCCTTCGACAGCTGCTACCACTCGTCGTGCGACACGACGGCCGCCGTCAACGACACCGCGCTGGACCGGAACTCGGACGCGGTCGCGTACGCGATCTGGGAGCTGTCGGACTGAGCGGGGCACTGCCTTCGGGCCCACCAGCGCGCCCGCCTCCACACCTGCCCGCGCGCGCCTCCAGGCCCACCTCCGCGCCAGCCTGCGCGCCTTTCTGCGCGGGCGCCTCCTGCTGGGTGACCTTCCTCCGCTGAGGCCGGTCACGCCTTCCGGGCGCGGGCCGTGAGCCGGTCCATCCTGGCCAGCGCCACATCCAGCTCCTCACGGTCCTCGGCGGCCGGACCTCCGGGTTCGGCCGCCAGTTCCGTCCATACGGCGATCAGTTCCCGGCCCAGTTCCAGCCCTCGCGCGGGATCCCGCACCGCCCGCCACGCCGTGGCCGCGCTCTGTACGTTGCTGTAGGCCGCCTCCGCGTCACCCGCACCGGCGTGGCCGCGGACGATATCGAGGGAGAGCCGGAAGGCGCGCTCGGGCTCGCCGGCCAAGTAGGCCACGTAGGCGGTGAGTTCGGCCAGCCTGCGGACCTCGGAGTGTCCGGCGCCGAGCGTCGCGGACGCCTCGGTCAGCGCCCGCTCGGCAAGGCCGGACGCGGTGTCCGTACGGCCCTCCTTCACCGCCTCGCCGATCCGGGCCATCGGCTCCGCGAGCGGGGTCGCGGCGGGCGTCCGGTCGTCCAGTACGGCCTCGGCGACCGCGTCGAACCCACGCGGCGGCGTCGGCGTGCGCTTCGGGTCGGGGTCCAGCGCGAGGGCGAGGGCGATGTCGGGATCGCGGGTGGGAACGGGGGCGGGAACGGGGGTGGAGGTGGGGGTGGAGGTGGGGGTGGAGGTGGGGGTGGAGGTGGGGGTGGGGTCGGCGGGGTGCGCCCGTGCCGGGTCCATGAGCGGCGGGGGGCCGAACTCGCCCCTCGGCGGTACGGCCGTACCGGGGGTGGGAGCGGGGGCGGGGGCGCGCAGTGGGAACGTCGGGGTGTTCTCGCCGAGGGGGGTGGGCGGAGGGAAGGGGGACGCCGGGGGCGCGGCGGGCGCCGCCGGGGGCAGCGCGGCCGGCTCGCCCGCGAGATGGCTGGAGCCGTCCGGATCGACCCGGAGCGGGATGACGTACCCGATGCGCTCGTCATGGACCGACGCCAGCACGGGCTGTCCGGCGGCCACCGCGGCACGGTGGAGATGGTCGAGCACGGTCCGCTGGAGATCCTGGCCGGGCCGTGCGGCGACGGGCACTCCGGCGACGGAAGCGCCGTCGTTCCCGGCACCGGTGATCCGTACCTCGATCGGGGTCGTGGCGAGGGCGGCCGGGGGGGTGGCGCGCTCTTGTTCCCGCTTCTTCTCGCGGCTGAGTCGAGACATCTTTTCCCTCACTCGGATGGGTCCGCGAGCCTTCCGCGCACACCTAGGTCGAGTGTCCCCGCCCCGCCTCACGGCACGCGTCACCGCAGCGTCACAGCATCGTCCCAAGTGGCAGCACCCGGGGCGGCGCGGCCAGACCACTCGGGTCAACTGGGCAGGCGGCGTCAACTGGGCCAACCGGCACGGCTGATACGGCAGAGACCGCCGGTACCGCAGATACCGCAGATACGGCTGATACGACTGACAGGACCGATTGGACCGATTGGACCGACAGGACCGACAGGACGGACAGGCGCCCTCATGAAGCCCACCCCTTGCGCCCACGAGATCGCCGCCGCCGTCCGCTCCGGCGCGACGCGTGCCGTCGACGTCGTGACGGCCGCGCTCGACCGGATCGCTCGGGCCGAACCCACGCTGAGCGCGTTCGCCGAGGTGTGGCCGGAGGCGGCGTCGCTGCGGGCGGAGGAGGTGGACGCGCGGGTCGCCGCCGGCGAGGTGCTGCCGTTGGCCGGGGTGCCGATCGGGGTCAAGGGGCGGCGCGGCGGACTGCGCGCGGCGGACGCGCGGGCACTGGTGGACGCCGGGTGCGTGCCCGTGGGCGCCACGTCCGTGCCCGGTCCGGGCACCGTCTGGCAGACCTGGGGGCTCGGGCGGTACGGCCGCACCGTCAACCCCTGGCGGGCGGACCGTACGCCGGGCGGCTCCTCGGCGGGCGCCGCGGCGGCGGTGGCGGCCGGCCTGGTGCCGCTGGCGACCGGCGGCGACGGGGCAGGCTCGATCCGGATCCCGGCGGCCTGGTGCGGAGTCCTCGGCCTGAAGACGACGAACGGCCGTCCGCCGGTCACCGACCCCACCGGCCTGACCGCCCTCGGCGTCCTCGCCCGCTGCCCGGCGGACGCGGCGGCGTACTGGGACGCGGTCTCCGGAGCCCCATCCGACACCCCGCCCTCCCGTACCCCAGCCACACCCCCCACCCCCGCCGCCACCCCTCCCCACCACCCCTGGCCACCTGGTCCCCCGGCCTCGGCTTCGCCACCCCCGACCCCGAACCCCTGGCCCTCGCCCGTGCCGCCGCGCACCGCCTCGCGGACGAAGGTGTCCTACGGACGGCCACCCCACCCGCCGCCCTGCGCCTCGCCGACCCCGCCCCCGCCTGGCTGGCCCTGCGCACACCGGGCGCCGACCTCGCCCCCGCCCGGCGCCTCCGCGCCGCGAACGACCGGCGGCTCGCGGCCCTGTTCGCCCATACGGACCTCCTGCTCACCCCCGCCGTCCCCAGCGCCCCGCATGGCCACTCAGGCCCCGGCGACCGCTACTCCACCGAGCTGACCTGGGCGTTCAACCTCAGTGGGCACCCGGCGATCAGTCTCCCGGCCGGGTTCGGGAGCGACGGGTGTCCGGCCGGGCTCCAGATCGTGGCGCCGCACGGCCGGGAGGACCTGCTCCTGTCGGTCGCCCGGCAGTGGACAGACAATGCATGCGTGTGCACATAATGCACGTGCGCTTAATTGCCGCACGCGGGGTACGCGGGCGGTGAGCGCGCCGCAGAACAGCCATGGACACCCGTTCGAACTGGGGGAACCCCATGACCCGCCGTTTTCTGTTCGTGCTGGGCAGCAGCCGCCCTGATGGCAACACCGCACTACTGGCCCGCGAGGCCGCCGCGCACCTGCCCTCCGATGTCGAGCAGCAGTGGATCGACCTCTCTGGACTCGATGTGCCCGAGTTCGAGGATCTGCGCCACGACAGCGACCATGTCCGCCCCACCGAGGGGCCTCTCTCCGACCTGCTGGACGCCACGCTCGCGGCGACGGACATCGTGATCGCCTCGCCGCTGTACTGGTACACCCTGTCCACGCCCATCAAGCGCTACCTCGACCACTGGTCGGGCTGGACGCGCACCCCGGGGGTGCACTTCCAGGACACCCTGTCCGGGCGCACGCTGTGGGGCGTGACCGCCCTGGCCCATGAGGAGTTCGAGGTCGCGGACCCGCTCATCGGCACGCTCCACCTCTCGGCCGCGTACCTGCGCATGAACTTCGGCGGGGTGCTCCTGGGCAACGGCAGCAAGCCGGGCGACGTCCTCAAGGACACAGCGGCCCTGACACGGGCCAAGACCTTCTTCGCCCAGGAGGCCCCGGCGGCCCGCTTCCCCTACGAGGTCTACGAGGAGGTGTAGGGACCTTCCGAGGGACCTTCCGAAGGCCCTACCGAAGGCCCTACCGGCCGACGGACCCCGGCGGCGCTACGCGGTCACGTCCTTCGCCGCGAATCTCGCCCAGGCCGCCGACCCGAACACGGCCGCGTACAGCGCCTGCAACCCGAGGTTCCTGACCAGCTCGTCCCAGTACACCGGCTCGCGCATGAGGTCGGCGAACGACAGCCAGTAGTGCGAGAAGAAGTACGGCTGGAGCGCGCTCAACTGGGGTATCTGGTCGAGGATCTGCACGGTGATCAGCAGCCCGACCGTCGTCGCCATCGCCGCGATCCCGCTCCCGGTGAGTGTGGACACGAACAGTCCGAGCGCCGCCACCCCGATCAGCGACGCGGCGACGACGAGGGCGATCAGCAGCGCCCGCCCGAGCCCCTCGGCGAAACTGATGCGCGTACCGGAGATCGTGGTCAGCTCGCCCAGCGGGAACAGCAGGGCCCCCACGATCAGCGCCGACACCGCCACCGTGAGCGTCGCGGCGACGCAGAACACGATCACGGTGGCGTACTTGGTGAGCAGCAGGCGGGTGCGTCCGGCCGGGGCGACCAGCAGATACCGCAGCGTCCCGGCGTTCGCCTCCCCCGCGATCGCGTCGCCCGCCACCACCCCCACGGCCATCGGGAGGAAGAACGGCAGGGTGGCGGCGAGGGCGGTGAAGACCAGGAAGAGGCCGTTGTTGGTGATCTGGGAGATGAAGGCCGGGCCTCCGCCGCCGCCTCCCCCGCCGTCCAGCGAGGAGCCGTCGCCGGTCTCGATCCGCACCGCGACCCCGACCAGGATCGGCACGGCCGCGAGCACCCCCAGCAGGGCGAGGGTGCGCCAGCGGCCAAAGGTCAGCGCGAGTTCGCTGCGCAGCAGCCCGAACGTCCACAGCGGACTCGGCGCGCGGGCCGCCTGAGGCGCCCGCCCTCCTTGAGACGCCCGGGCCATCCGGGGCCCCCGAGGCACCCGAGGCACCCACCCAGCCTGAGGCGCACCCACGATCTCGGGCGAACCCGCCGTCTCAGACGCACCCTTCGGCCCGGGCGTGCCCCCCGGCTGAGGCACACCTACCGTCTCGGGCGGGCCCCACGGCTGAGGCGCACCTGGCACCTCGGGCGGGCCCACTGGCTGAGGCGCACCCAGCGTCTCAGGCGGGCCCGCCGTCTCGGGCGGGCCCACCGTCTCGGGCGGGCCCACCGACTCGGGCGTGCCCACCGTCTCGGGTACACCCCTCGCCCGGGACGCACCCCCCGGCTGAGGCGCCCGCCCCGCCGCAGGCGTCCCGCCGGCCCCGCCGGTCTCACCCCGCGACATCGAAGCCCTCCCCGGTCAGCGCCACGAACGCGTCCTCCAGCGAGGCCCGCTCCACGGTGAAGCCCCGCACCCGGACCCCCGCCACGACCAACGCGGCGTTGAGATCGGCGAGTTCCCCCTCCGGAAGCTCCCCGAAGACCCTGTCGTCCTCAAGTACGACATCCCCCACCCCCTGTTCCTTGAGCACCCGCGCCGCGTCCCCGGCGTCCGGGGTGACGACGACCAGCCGGCCGCGTGTCCCGGCGGCCAGCTCGGCGACCGGCCCCTGGGTGATCAGCCGGCCCTGGGCCATCACCGCCGCGTGGGTGCAGACCTGCTCGATCTCGTCGAGGAGATGGGAGGAGAGGAAGACCGTGGTGCCCTCGGAGGCGAGTTCGCGGATCAGGGCGCGGATCTCCCGCATGCCCTGCGGGTCGAGCCCGTTGGTCGGCTCGTCGAGCACCAGCAGCTCGCGCGGCTGGAGCAGCGCGGCGGCGAGACCGAGGCGCTGCTTCATGCCGAGGGAGTACGCCTTGGCCTTCTTGCCGGCCGCCGCCGCGAGGCCGACCCGCTCCAGCGCCGCGGCGACGCGGGTGTGCCGGGTGCGGGGGTCGGCGGTCGGGTCGGCGGCGTCGTAGCGGAGCAGATTGTCGCGGCCGGAGAGGAAGCCGTACAGGGCAGGGCCCTCGATGAGGGCCCCGACGTGCGGGAGCACGGTACGGGTGGCCCGGGGCATGGGCTGCCCCAGGACCCTGGCCGTGCCGGAGGTGGGCTCGATCAGGCCCATCAGCATGCGGATGGTGGTGGTCTTGCCCGAGCCATTGGGGCCGAGGAAGCCGAAGACGCTGCCCGCCGGGACGGTCAGGTCGAGGGCGTCCACGGCGAGCTGCCCGCCGCGGTAGCGCTTGGTGAGCGCGCGGGTGTGGATGATGCCCTCATCCACCCGCTCCGGCCGCGGTTCCGTGGCGGACGCCTCCTCCATACGTGCTCCCCCGATCGTCGTACGCGGCAGCCCTCACGACCGCCGCCACTGCCCTGCGCCTCGCCTCGCCGCGCTGTTCGTCACCGCGCTGCCCCTATCCGCACTGCTCGTCACCGCGCTGCCCCTCGCCGCGCTGCTCGTCACCGCGCCTCGCGGTCTCGCGCTGCCCGCTACTGCCCCGAATCGGCCGCCTTCACCAGCGCGTCCTGCGTGACCGCGCCCACGTAGACCTTGCCGTCGTCGGTGATCAGGGCGTTGATCAGACGGGTCTCGAAGACCGTGCCCTTGCCGAACTTGCCGCTGACCTGGCTGCCGAGGGAGTCCAGGAAGCCGCCGAACTCGCCGCCGGCCTCGGTGCCGGACGGGATGCCCTGGCCGCCGGTGTCGAGCACCGCGATCGCGTTCCACCCCTCGCCCAGCACATTCAGCCCGTCGAGGCCCTTGGCGAGATCCTCCTCGGACTTGGGCTGCTGGGGCTCGGCCGCCGGGAGGTCGGACTCCTCGGTGACCTTCGAGCCCTCGGGCGGGGTGAAGTCGAAGGTGGAGGCGGCCGGCGGGTCAAAGCTGACCTGTGTGAACCCGGCGTCGACCACGGCCGCGCCACCGCTCGCCGGGGTGAGCGTGAACTTCAGCGGGGTGTAGGTCTCGGAGTCCACCGCGATGCTGATCTGACCGACCGTCGAGCCGGACTGCTTCGGCTTGACGACCAGCTTGTAGGCATCGCGCCCGGCGACCTGCGCGGTGCCGTCGACGGTGACCGACGTGGTCTCGTCGACCGCCGCCAGGGCGCGCTCGGCGAAGTCCTTCGGGGTGGCCGGGACGTCCTGCCCGGCCTCGGCGCCCTCGGCGGACGTCGAGTGGTACACCTCGTTGGACTGGCTGTCGTAGCCCCAGACGTCCTTGCCGTTGTGGATGACGCTGTACTCCGCCGCGTCCTCCAGCAGGGACAGCTTCTGCTTGTCGGGGCCGTCCACCGCGACCCGCAGGGTGTGCGTGCCGGCGGCCAGCTCGGTGAGCCTGGTCTGCGGGTCGGCCGCGGAGCCGGAGCCGTCGTCGCCGCCCGGGGTGGCGGCGCCGGACAGCAAACCGCTCTCCAGACCGCCCAGGTTCGGCAGGCCGAGGTCCGTGGTGATCTTCACCGTGCCGGACAGCCGCTCGGTGTCCGACTCGGCGATCCGCTGGATGAGCTGCTGCGCGCTGATCTCCGGGAGGTCGGGGCTGCCGGAGTCGGCGATCGCGGGAACCAGTCCGATGGTCACCGCCGCCACCCCCGTCACCGCGACCGGGACGACATACCGCGCGGCCTTCTTGCGCCGGCTCGCTCGCGGGGCGTCGATGCCCGCGGCGGTCGTGCTGTCGTCGGATTCGTACGGTGCCATGTGTGCCTTACCTCCGTGTCGGCGGCGGCTTCCGTCGTGTCTCGTCGGTGCACGGGTCCCACCCCGAGCCGCCATTCTCACCCGAATCGGTGAGGAGTGGTGTCCTTCCGCACTCACCATCTGACCAAATCAGCGGCCCGGAATCGTCAGCCCCCAGAGCCAACTGCGCGTACTGCCTCGGTATGACACGGACCCCCTGCGGCTACCCCCACCCGTAGGGGTCGGGGCACCCCCCTGTAGGGGGAGTTCGAGGACGAGGCCTCTTCGAGGGGCGAGCCGAAGCGGGCGTCTGGGGCCGACGGTCGGTCGGGGCCGGCGGTCGGCCGGTCGGAGGGCAGAGGTCGGTCAGCGGGCGGCAGCCCCCGGCAGAGCCCGGCACGAACGCCGAGCCCCCCGACAAACGGACGGCACCTATCCCGCCCGGTTATCCCGCCCGGTGCACCACCGCATCGCACAGTTCCTCCAGCGCCCGCCGGGCGTCGCACTCCCGCAGCGGGGCGAGCGCGGACCGCGCCTCCTCGGCGTAACGCACGGTGTCCCGCCGGGCCTGCTCCAGCGCCGGGTGCGCGCGCAGTCCGGTCAGGGCCTCGGCGTGGCGGGTGTCGTCGGTGAGGTCGGAGTCCAGCAGCGCGCACAGGGCGAGGTCCTCGTCCAGCCCGAGCCGCGCGGCGCGCTCACGCAGCCGCAGTACCGGCAGGGTGGCGATGCCCTCGCGCAGATCGGTGCCCGGGGTCTTGCCCGACTCCTGGGTGTCCGAGGCGATGTCCAGGACGTCGTCGGCAAGCTGGAAGGCGACGCCGAGCCGCTCGCCGTACTGGGTGAGGACGTCGATCACGGACTCGTCGGCGCCCGACATCATCGCGCCGAACCGGCAGGAGACCGCGACCAGCGATCCGGTCTTGCCGCCGAGCACATCGAGGTAGTGGTCGACCGGGTCGCGCCCGTCGGCCGGTCCGGCGGTCTCCAGGATCTGGCCGGTGACCAGCCGTTCGAACGCCTCCGCCTGTACCCGTACGGCCTCCGGCCCGAGGTCGGCCAGTATGTGCGAGGCGCGGGCGAACAGGAAGTCACCCGTGAGGACGGCGACCGAGTTGCCCCAGCGGGTGTTCGCGCTGGGCACCCCGCGCCGGACGGCCGCCTCGTCCATGACATCGTCGTGATAGAGGGTCGCCAGATGGGTCAGCTCGACGACGACGGCGGAGGGGACGACCCCGGGCGCGTGGCGGTCGCCGAACTGGGCGGCGAGCATCACCAGAAGTGGCCGGAATCTTTTGCCGCCGGCCCGCACCAGATGCTGGGCGGCCTCCGTGATGAACGGCACCTCGCTCTTGGTGGCCTCTAGCAGCCCTTCCTCGACAGCCGCCAATCCGGCCTGGACATCTGCTTCCAGAACCTGGTCCCGCACGCTCAGCCCGAACGGCCCGACGACGGTCACGAGGGATCTCCTGTCTGCTGGTGTCTACTGGCGATTACCCGGTATGTCGATACGTCGCTGCCCTCACTCACGTCAGCGTATCCGGTCATGTTTCGATCACGGATGCCGCCCACCGCACAGCACGGGCGCTATCGGATCACGCCAGGTATGTTTTTGATCACCTGATAAGAGCTGATATTTAGCGACTTGCATAGAAGTAGGGAGAAATGTCGCGGATCTGGCCTCGGCGCCGAGGGTCGACCGCACCACTTTCAGCCGCCCACGGATCACGGCCGCCCGCCGCGCCGCCGCCCACCTGGGGTCACCCTGATGCACATCCGTACGTCCTTCCCCTACCAAACGACCCATGAGGACCTCCGGGTCCCGCTGCGTGACGGGACCCTGCTGTACGCGCGCGTGTGGCGCCCGCTGACCGGCGAACCCGTACCGGCGCTCCTGGAGCACCTGCCCTTCCGGCTGACCGACGGAACCGCCGTGCGCGACGCGCAGCGCCATCCCTGGTACGCGGGCCACGGCTACGCCTCCGTCCGGGTCGACGCGCGCGGGCACGGCAACAGCGAGGGCGTCCCCTCGGGCGGCGGCTCCTGGACGGATCCGGCGGACGCCAGGCACTCGACAGACGCGACAGGCGCGATGACCTCGGTGGACGCGGCGGACGCCGCCGACGTCGTGGACTGGCTCGCCGCGCAACCCTGGTGCGACGGCAAGGTCGGCATGTTCGGCATCTCCTGGGGCGGCTCCCTCTCGCTGCGGACCGCGGCCCTCGCGCCCGGACCGCTCAAGGCGGTCGTCAGTGTGTGTGCCACGGACGATCGATACGACAACGACGGGCAGTACACGGGAGGTTCCGTCCTCGCGGCGGACATGCCCGCGTGGGCGGCCAGAACCCTCGCCCTCGCCGCCCGCCCGCCGGACCCGCGCCACGCCGGGGACGCCTGGCGGGAGCTGTGGCTGTGCCGTCTGGAGGCGCTCGAACCCGCCCTGCACACCTGGCTGGAACACCAGGTGCGCGACGGCCACTGGCGGGCCGGTGACGTCCGGGAGAGGTACGGCTCGATCGAGGCGGCCGTGCTCGCGGTCGGCGGCTGGCAGGACCCGTACCGCGACACCGTGCTCCGGCTGGTCGAGCACCTCCCGGCCGGCCGGGTGCGCGGGCTGCTCGGCCCCTGGCCGCACGGGTACCCCGACCGGGGCCGCCCGCCCGGCCCGGCGATCGGCTTCCTCCAGGAGACCCTGCGCTGGTGGGACCACTGGCTCAAGGGCCGGGACACGCGCGTGCTCGCCGATCCCCTCCTGCGCGCGTACCTCACCGAGAGCCACCCGCCGGCGCCCGCGTACGCCACCCTGCCCGGCCGCTGGACCGCCGAGCCCGTCTGGCCCTCCCCGTACGTCACCCACGTCACGTACGCCCTCCAGGGCGCCCCCGTGCCCGTACGGTCCCCGATGCACACCGGGGTCGACGCGGGCGCCTTCCTGCCGCGCGGGGGCGACGCCGATCTTCCGCCGGACCAGCGCGCGGAGGACGGGCGGTCGGTCTGCTTCGAGTTCCCGGTCGGTGAGCGGACCTCGGTGCTGGGGCGCCCGCGGGTCAGGCTGCGGCTGCGCTGCGAGGTGCCGCGCGGGCAGGTGATCGCCCGGCTGTGCGACGTCGCCCCGGACGGCGCCTCGGCCCTGGTGACCCGGGGCGTGCTGAACCTCTCCGCGCGGACGGGCCCCGACCGGTCGGTGCCGTGGCCGCCGGGCGCGACCGAGGAGGTGACCTTCGAGCTGGGCGGCACGGGCCATGTCTTCGCGCCGGGGCACCGGGTACGGCTCGCGGTCTCCTCCGCGTACTGGCCCTGGGTCTGGCCGCGGCCCGGCTCCGAGGCCGGTTTCACCCTGGACCCGGCGGGCAGCGCCCTGGAGCTGCCGGTACGGCGGGAGGAGCCCGGCGCCGGGGCGGACCGGGGGGACCGAGCCGACCGGGAGGACCGCTCGGGCCGGGCAGACGCGTCGGGCCGGGCGGCCTGGGCCGAGCCCGAGCAGGCCGAGCCGCTCGGGGTCGTCTCCCCCGTCACCCTGGACGAGCCGCGGCCCGCGCGACTGGTGGTGCGGGACGTCGCCCAGGGCGAGTGGCGGCTGGAGGTCGATCCCCGGCACGGCGGCACCCAGGTGCATCCCGACGGGCTGGAGGCCACCGAGGAGGCGCTGGAGTCGTACACGATCCGCGACGGCGACGCGCTGTCCGCGCGCACCCGCTCGGACCGGACGATCCGGCTGCACCGGCCGGAGGCGGCCTGGGACACGACGGTCCGGGCCCGGTCGGAGATCGGCTGCACAGAGACGGAGTTTTTGACCTCTAATGAGGTGATTTGCACCCACGGCACCGAGGTGGTCTTCCATCGCACCTGGGAGCGGCGGATTCCACGGACCGCTGGTTAGTAGGCACTTGGGCTCAATGCCCGATTTACCACTCTTGCGCTCGCACGTGACTTGACTCACTCGCGCCCACGGACAGCATTTCCCCCACCATCCCCCGATCCACCCTTCCCCTTCACCGAGTTGACCCTTTTCGACCGCAAAGGATCATGTGGGTCAGATAAGGAGGTGAAGATCAGAAGCGGCATTTTGTGATTCCGCCACTTGTTTCCGACATCTGCTCTCGCATACGTTCCCGGCCAGTCGGGCGGACGCCTAGTCCTGCCACCGCCCGCACCAACCCACTAGATCCACGGCAGGAGCGGGGGACCCAGGTAAGTCGCCGGGCCGGACGTCGTACGACGCACCGGAACGGCTCGGGGTGAAGCCGTGCCCGCAAGGGCCGGCCGGGCACCTCCCCGCCCGAACCCGACAGCTCACCTCGCAGGCGTAGGAGAGGAACAGTTCCCCATGTCCGCACACCGCTCCACGCGTGTTCGCCGCCTCACCCGCAAGCTCGCCGTCGCCGGTACCGGCGCCGCCGTGCTCGCCCTCCCGCTCATCGGCGCCACCAGCGCGTCCGCCGCCTCGCCGACCGTCGTCTCGGCGGCCACCTCCGCCTACCCGAACAGCCTCGACGGCTGGATCCGCCAGTCGCTCGACGTCATGGCCCAGAACGGCATCCCCGGCAGCTACGACGGCATCTACCGCAATGTGATGCGCGAGTCCTCCGGCAACCCGGCCGCCGTCAACAACTGGGACTCCAACGCCGCCGCCGGCACCCCGTCCAAGGGCCTGCTCCAGGTGATCGACCCGACCTTCGCCGCGTACCACGTCTCGGGCACGCTCTACGACCCGTACGACCCGATCGCGAACATCGTCGCCGCGTGCAACTACGCGGCGGACCGGTACGGGTCGATCGACAACGTCTTCGGCGCCTACTGAGCGCTCCGCACCTGAGCGGCCTCACCGGCCGTACGGCCTTTCCGGCGGTTCCCTTTGCGGGTTGGGGCTCGCAAAGGAAAATCAAGCAGAACTTCGACCGGGCCGTCTCGACCGTTTCTCCGAGGTGAATTCCCGTCAGGGAAAAAGTCGTTCGAGGACGACGGCGATGCCGTCGTCCTCGTTCGATGTGGTGACCTCGTCGGCGACCGCCTTGAGTTCGGGATGGGCATTGGCCATCGCCACCCCGTACCCGGCCCAGTCGAACATCGGGACGTCGTTGGGCATGTCCCCGAACGCGATGGTGTCCTCGGCCCGCGCCCCCAGCCGCCGGGCCGCGAGCGCCAGGCCGGTCGCCTTGGTCACCCCGCACGGCTGGAGCTCGACCGTGCCCGGCCCCGACATGGTGACCGTCGCGAGCGAACCGACCACCGCGCGGGCCACCGACGCCAACTCGTCGTCGGACAGCTCCGGATGGCGCAGCAGCACCTTGCTGATCGGCTCGGTCCACAGCTCGTCGCGGCGCCGGACGCGCACCGCGGGCAGCGTCGGATGCGGCATCAGATAGCCCGGCTCGATCAGGGTGAGGCCCTCGACACCGTCCTGGTCGACGGCCGCGTACACCTCGCCGACCTCGGCCTCGATCTTGCCGATGGCGGTCTCCGCCAGCTCCCGGTCCAGGGTGACCGACCACAGCAGCCGGTCCGCGCCGGCGTCGTAGAGCTGCGCGCCCTGTCCGCACACCGCCAGGCCCGTGCTGCCCAGTTGCTCCAGGAGCGGGCGCACCCGCGGGGCGGGCCGGCCGGTGACCACGAGATGCCGGGCACCGGCCTCGGTGATCCGCGCCAGCGCGGCCAGCGAGCGGTCGGAGAAGGTGTCGTCGCCGCGCAGAAGTGTTCCGTCGAGGTCGGTGGCGACAAGGGTGTACGTGGTGCGCGCGGTGCGTGCGGCATATGCAGTGGGTGCGGCCATGATCAGAGAATACGGACATCGCGCGGCCCCGACCCGGCCGGAACCGGACGTCGGACGGGTTCCCTCACGTCCCGCCCGTCCCCGTCAACTCCCCTGTACCATGCGGGCTTTCACTCCCGGAGCCGTCCGCCCGACTGCTGAAAACGGGTCCGCTTTTCACTCAGATGTGGGGGACGCGTCCGCGTCGACACCCGCCCCGTGCTCAGCCGTTGCCGCGCCGGCGGGTGCGCCGGAGTTGCCTCCTCCGAATGCCGGTTTTCAGGACACTGCCGAATTCTTTGGGCGCCCGAGACCGCAGGATGCCGACCTGCCGCGACGTAACGTGTGGCACGGCCACATAACGGCCCCATTGGCGGCACTGGGTAAGAGATGTGGTGCGTCACCACATGGCCCCCACGAGAGTGAGGCAGAACCGCATGTCCCCCTTCGATGTCCCCGAGGGCGACCCCTTCGGCCCGCACAACCTTCCGTACGGTGTCTTCTCCCCGGCCGGTACGCGGGAACGGACCGTCGGCGTCCGGCTCGGCGACCACGTCCTCGACGCCGGTGCCGCCGCACGCGCCCTGGGCTCCCCCTACTTCGCGCTCCTCGCCCGTCCCACCCTCGGCCCGCTGCTCGCGGCGGGCCGTACCACCTGGTCGGACGTACGGCGGGCGCTGACCGCCTGGGTGACGGTCCCGGCGCACCGCGAGGTGATCGAGCCGCTGCTGCACCCGCTGTCCTCGGTGACCCTGCACCTGCCCTTCGAGGTCGCCGACTACGTCGACTTCTACTCCTCCGAGAACCATGCCCGGAACGTCGGCCGCATCTTCCGCCCCGACGCCCCGGACTCCCTCCCCCCGAACTGGAAGCACCTGCCCACCGGCTACCACGGCCGCGCGGGCACGGTCGTGGTCTCCGGGACACAGGTCGTACGGCCGTCCGGGCAGCGCAAGGCGCCCACCGACCCGGCGCCGGTCTTCGGCCCCTCCGTCCGGCTGGACATCGAGTCCGAGGTCGGCTTCGTGGTGGGCGTCCCGAGCGAGCAGGGCAGCCAGGTGGCCCAGGGCGACTTCCGCGACCACGTCTTCGGGCTGTGCCTGCTCAACGACTGGTCCGCGCGGGACGTCCAGGCGTGGGAGTACGTCCCCCTCGGGCCGTTCCTCGGCAAGTCCTTCGCCACGTCGGTCTCGGCCTGGATCACCCCGCTGGACGCCCTGGAGACGGCCCGGGTCGCCCCGCCGGAGCGCACCCATCCCCTGCTGCCCTATCTCGACGACAGCGAGGAGGAACCCGCCGGGTACGACCTGCGGCTCTCTGTCGCGATCAACGGCCACGTCGTCTCCGAGCCGCCCTTCTCCACCATGTACTGGACCGCCGCCCAGCAGCTCGCCCACCTGACCGTCAACGGCGCCTCCCTGCGCACGGGCGACCTCTACGGCTCCGGCACGGTCAGCGGGCCGGGCGAGCGCGAACGCGGCTCCCTGCTGGAGCTGACCTGGAACGGCCGCGACGCCCTGGACCTGCCCGACGGCAAGCGGACCTTCCTGGAGGACGGCGACGTGGTGACCCTCACAGGCTGGGCCCCCGGCCCGGACGGGTTGCGGGTGGGGCTGGGGGATGTGGTGGGGCGGGTGGTGGGGGCGGTCGGGGGGTAGATCGGAGGGCGGTCGGGGGGTGGTCGGGGGCCGTTGAAGGCGGTCGGGGACGGCCCCGGAGGTCGGGCGGAGGGGCGACCGGATGGGCGGTCGGAGGACGGTCGGCAGGGCGGCCGGGGGCGGGCCCCGAGGGCGGTCATGGCCCCCGGTGAGGAGGCCGGAGCCGGATGACATGTTCTCGCCGTGTTCCGACGGCTGACTACAGGCGCCCGAGCCCGTCATACTGGTCGGCGGCGCGTAAGTGAGCGCCCCGTGCGTGATGTCCCGCGCGGGCCGCCACCTATCGCCGAGCCGCCGCCCGGCACCACGCCCGGCGTCGTCACAGCACCCGCACCACCCCGCCCGCTCCCCCGCCCCACCCGAGCCGCCCATCCCGACCAGGATCCGGAGACCCTGGGATGACCGTCACCCTGCTCCTGTTGAGCGTCGTCGCCCTGACGGCCGCCGTGCCGGCACCCCATGCGCTGATCCGGGCCGAATGGCCCGAGCGGGAGCCCGTCGTCGGGCTCTGGGTGTGGCAGTGCCTGGTCGCCACCGTCCTGCTGTCCTGTCTGACCGCGCTGGCCCTGGGCGCGGCGGCGGTCTTCCAGACCGTGCGCGACCATGTCTTCGCCCCGGCGCCCCCGGGTGTCACCGCCGCCTACGACCTGTCCGCCGCGCCGGTGTGGTCGGTGGTCCTCACCCTGCTGCTGGCGTGCGGCGCGGCCTGGACCACGGCGATGCTGGCCCGCGAACTGGTGGAGGTGCGGCGGCGACGCGGCACCACCCGCGCCCATCTGCGCGAACGCGCCCCCGAACTGCCCGCCGGGCTGCCCCGCTCACGCGGCCCGCTGCTGGTGCTGGAGGACGAGTACCCGGACGCCTGGTGGCTGCCGGGCCATCCGCCCCAGCTGGTGGTGACCACCGGTGCCCTGCACAAGCTCACCGACCACCAGCTCGACGCCGTCCTCACCCATGAACGCGGCCACGCCCGCGCCCACCACGACTGGCTGCTGCATCTGTCCACGGCGCTGGCCACCGGCTTCCCCCGGGTGCCGCTGTTCGCCCACTTCTGCGACCAGACCCGCCGTCTCGTCGAACTCGCCGCCGACGACACCGCCTCCCGCCGCTGCGGCCACCTCACCACCGCCCTCGCCCTGATCGAGCTGAACCAGCACCGGGGCGTGCTGTCCTGCGCCTCCAGCCGCCGTCTCCTGGGCGAGCGCGTAGACCGTCTGCTGGAGCCCAAGCCACGTCTGAACCGCCGTCGCCGGGCGCTCACGACCACGGTCGCCGCCCTCGTACCACTGCTGCCGCTGATCATCACCTTCCTCCCGGGTCTCCACGCCCTGGGCTGACACCCGCCCGGTCCGAGGCCGGTCCGAGGCCGGTCGGCGGGTGGCAGATCTCGCCCGCGTCCGGCGATGCCACCCTTGGACTCCGTCCGGGACCACGCCGAGCGGGGCGCGACCCGCATCACCGCGCACCACGCCCGGCAGCGTGGCGCGCGGTCGGGAGACAGGAGACACCGAGGACGACGGCACCCCGGCAGCCGCCTTGAGCGCGGTCCCCACCGCCTCGACCGCCTGACCGTCCCGACGGGGCACCCCCGACTCCCCGGTCCGCGCCGCCACCTACGCTGCCCTGCCCTCCACCGGCTGCCCTGCCCTCCACCGGCTGCCCGGCCCCCTCGCCGGCGATGCCCCCGATGCCGTCGCCGCCCGGTCCAACCCGGCCCGGCACATCCGCAAGGGTGGCCACCACCGCCCAGTCGGCAGCCCGCGCTCTCAGCTACCGCCCCGTCGGCTGCCAGCCCTGTCAGCCGCCCGCCCTGTCAGCCACAGCCCCCGTAGGCCACCCCCCTGTCAGCCAACCGCGCCCGATCCACCCATACCCACCCTCACCAAGCCCGTCGCCGCCCCAACGCCGATGCCCGCAAGGCCGCCGTCCCGGCCCTGACCGCCCACGCGAGCAGGGCCAGGCCCGCACCGCCCTTGCCACGGCGACGACCGGCCGCCCCCGATCCGGACGTCAGGCCCTACAGGACCCACGCCCTGTGAGGCATCGCGAGCCCCGCCCGCCCCACCGCACAGCTACATCCAGTCCTCCGGCTCCGGCTCCACATCCCCCTCCGGCCACAGCTCGTCACCACCGAAGCCGGCATCACCCCCGGAGCCACCCCGGCCACCGGACCCAGCACCGCCACCTCGCCCGACCCCGACTCCGCCCCCGACCCCGACTCCGCTCCCGGCATGGGCACCCGCACCAACTCTGCCCCGCCCACCAACACCGGCATCGCCAAGCGAGCCCGCTCCACCACCGGCACCCACACCGCCACCGGAGCCGCCGCCGGCACCACCGCCGCCCACCGGCCGCTCAAGGCCCCCCAGCACCCCGACCACACCCTCCCCGTACGTCGCCAGCTTCTTCTCGCCGACGCCGCTGATACCTCCCAGCTCCCGCACGGACGCGGGCCAGACCGTCGCGATCTCCCTCAGCGTGGCGTCATGGAAGATCACATACGCGGGGACGCCCTGCTCCCGGGCCTGCTCGGCCCGCCAGGCGCGCAGTGCCTCGAACGCGGGGAGCAGTTCCTCGGGCAGCTCGGCCACCGCCGCCTTCGCCTTGCGCTCCCCACGCCCCCCGCCCCCGCCACCGCCACTGCCACTGCCACCGCCGGACCGGGCCACCGCCGCCTTCTTCGGCTCCTTCCGCAGCGGAACATCCCGCTCCCGCCGCAGCACCGAACCGCTCGCCTCGGTCAGCACCAGCGTGCCGTACTCACCCTCGACGGCGAGCAGGCCCTGTGCCAGGAGCTGCCGGACGACGCCCCGCCACTCCCCCTCGGCCAGCTCCTCACCGATGCCGAACACCGACAGCTGGTCGTGGTCGAACTGGATCACCTTGGCGCTCCGCTTGCCCAGCAGGATGTCCACGATCTGCACGGCGCCGAACTTCTGCCCCCGCTCCCGCTGCAACCGCACCACCGTCGACAGCACCTTCTGCGCCGCGACCGTGCCGTCCCAGGTCTCCGGCGGGGTCAGGCAGGTGTCGCAGTTGCCGCATCCCGCCGCGCCCGGCTCCTGGCCGAAGTACGCGAGGAGCTGCCCGCGCCGGCACTGGGCGGTCTCGCACAGGGCGAGCATCGCGTCCAGGTGGGCCTGGGCGCGGCGCCGGAACGCCTCGTCGCCCTCGCCGGACTGGATCATCTTGCGCTGCTGTATGACGTCGTTGAGCCCGTACGCCATCCAGGCCGTGGACGGCAGTCCGTCGCGCCCGGCCCGGCCCGTCTCCTGGTAGTAGCCCTCCACCGACTTCGGCAGGTCCAGATGGGCCACGAACCGGACGTCGGGCTTGTCGATGCCCATGCCGAAGGCGATGGTCGCCACCACCACCAGCCCGTCCTCCCGCAGGAACCGCGACTGGTGGGCCGCGCGGGTGCCCGAGTCCAGCCCCGCGTGGTACGGCACCGCCGCGACGCCGTTGCGCGCGAGGAACTCCGCCGTCTTCTCCACGGAGTTGCGCGAGAGGCAGTACACGATGCCCGCGTCTCCCGGGTGCTCCTCCCGCAGGAAGCCGAGGAGCTGCTTCTTGGGGTCTGCCTTCGGCACGATCCGGTACTGGATGTTGGGCCGGTCGAAGCTGGCCTCGAAATGCCGGGCCTCCGGCATGTTCAGCCGCTGGGTGATCTCCTTGTGGGTGGCATGCGTGGCCGTCGCCGTCAGGGCGATCCGCGGCACCTCCGGCCAGCGCTCGCCGAGCACCGCCAGGCTCAGATAGTCGGGCCGGAAGTCATGGCCCCACTGGGACACACAGTGCGCCTCGTCGATGGCGAAGACCGCGATCTTGCCCCGGGACAGCAGATCCAGTGTGTTGTCCAGCCGCAGCCGCTCCGGCGCCAGATACAGCAGGTCCAGCTCGCCGGCGAGGAACTCGGCCTCCACCGTCCGCCGCTCGTCGAAGTTCTGCGAGGAGTTGACGAACCCGGCCCGCACACCGAGCGCCCGCAGCGCGTCCACCTGGTCCTGCATCAGCGCGATCAGCGGCGAGACGACGATCCCCGTGCCTGGTCTGACCAGCGCGGGGATCTGATAGCACAGTGACTTGCCGCCCCCGGTCGGCATCAGCACCACGGCGTCCCCGCCGGCCACCACATGCTCGATGACGGCTTCCTGCTCGCCCCGGAAGGACTCGTATCCGAAGATCTTGTGGAGCGTCTCCAACGCTTCGCTCCCGGCTACCGCCGCCATGCCACCGATC
The DNA here is from genome assembly GCF_042790455.1 of Streptomyces sp. NPDC056734. Taxonomy (NCBI): domain Bacteria; kingdom Bacillati; phylum Actinomycetota; class Actinomycetes; order Kitasatosporales; family Streptomycetaceae; genus Streptomyces; species Streptomyces sp. NPDC056734. The sequence continues at coordinate 35,861 of NZ_JBHTZD010000017.1, read as the reverse complement.
CCGCCCGTCCCACGCATCGCCGTGCCCCCGTACGTCGTGCCTCGACCACTGCGTCCACGATAGGCCCCCGCACTGACACCCCAGGAGTTATCCACAGGCCAACCCCATCCCATCCCACCCCACCGCTCCGCACCCCACCGCACACCGGACCCCACCGCACACAAAAGGACCCCGGCTCCCCAAGGAGAGCCAGGGCCCCTCACGCGCCGAACGCGGCCCGGAAGCCGCAGGTCAGCGCACGAACACCCCCGCCGTCCCGGCGAGGTCCAGGAAGTACTGCGGGGCCACCCCAAGCACCAGCGTGACCGCCACGCCGACGCCGATCGTCGTCATCGTCAGCGGTGAGGGCACGGCGACGGTCGGGCCCTCGGGCCGCGGCTCGCTGAAGAACATCAGCACGATCACCCGGATGTAGAAGAACGCGGCGATCGCCGACGAGATCACACCGACCACGACCAGCGGCGCGGCCCCGCCCTCCGCCGCCGCCTTGAACACGGCGAACTTCCCGGAGAAGCCAGAGGTCAGCGGGATACCGGCGAAGGCCAGCAGGAACACCGCGAAGACGGCCGCCACCAGCGGCGATCTCCGTCCCAGCCCCGCCCACTTCGACAGGTGGGTGGCCTCGCCGCCCGCGTCGCGCACCAGCGTGACGACGGCGAAGGCGCCGACCGTGACGAAGGAGTACGCGGCGAGGTAGAAGAGGACCGAGGAGACGCCGTCCGGGGTGGTCGCGACGACACCGGCGAGGATGAAGCCCGCGTGCGCGATCGACGAGTACGCCAGCAGCCGCTTGATGTCGGTCTGGGTGATCGCGACGATCGCGCCGCCCAGCATGGTGATGATCACGACGCCCCACATCACCGGCCGCCAGTCCCAGCGCAGGCCGGGCAGCACGACGTACAGGATGCGCAGCAGCGCGCCGAACGCGGCCACCTTGGTCGCCGCCGCCATGAAGCCGGTGACCGGTGTGGGCGCGCCCTGGTAGACGTCCGGCGTCCACATGTGGAAGGGCACGGCGCCGACCTTGAACAGCAGGCCCATCACGATCAGCGCGGTGCCGACCAGCAGCAGCGCGTCGTTGTCCATGGTGTCGGCGAGGGCGGGCGTGACATTGGTGACCGTGCCGTCGACGACCTGCGCGATGGTGGCGTACGACATCGAGCCCGCGTAGCCGTACAGCAGGGCGATGCCGAACAGGGTGAACGCGGAGGCGAACGCGCCGAGCAGGAAGTACTTCACGGCCGCTTCGAGCGACATCATCCGCTTGCGGCGGGCGAGGGCGCACATCAGGTACAGCGGCAGCGAGAAGACCTCAAGGGCGACGAACAGGGTCAGCAGGTCGTTGGCCGCCGGGAAGAGCAGCATGCCGGCGACCGCGAACATCAGCAGCGGGAACACCTCGGTGGTGGTGAACCCGGCCCGCACGGCGGCCTGCTCGCCGTCACTGCCCGGTACGGCCGCGGCCTGGGCGGCGAAGGAGTCGACCCGGTTGCCGTGCGCGGCCGGGTCCAGGCGCCGCTCGGCGAAGGTGAACAGGCCGACCATGGCGGTCAGCAGGATCGTGCCCTGGAGGAACAGGGCCGGTCCGTCGACGGCGATCGCGCCCATGGCGGCGATGCCGGACTTGGTGGTGGCGTATCCGTCGGCGGCGAGCGCCACCACCCCGGCGAAGGCGGCGGCGAGCGCGACGACGGCCAGGAACGTCTGGGCGTAGTAGCGGGACTTGCGCGGTACGACCGCCTCCACCAGCACCCCGAGGATCGCCGCGCCGAGGACGATCAGGATGGGCGAGAGCTGGGCGTACTCGATCTTCGGCGCCTCGATCTTCGAGATCGGGTCGGCCGCGGTTGTCCACAGGCTGTGGACGGCTGCTGCGCTCACCTTGCGGCCTCCACCTCGGGCTGGGGGTCCTGCTTCTGTACGTCGGACATGGTGTGCTCGACCGCCGGGTTGACGATGTCGGCGATGGGCTTCGGGTAGACGCCGAGCACGATCAGCAGCGCGATCAGCGGGGCGACGACCACGAGTTCCCGCACTCTGAGGTCGGGCATCTTGGCGACGGCGGGTTTCACCGGGCCGGTCATCGTCCGCTGGTAGAGCACCAGCGTGTACAGGGCGGCGAGCACGATGCCGAAGGTGGCGATGATGCCGATCACCGGATAGCGCGCGAAGGTGCCGACCAGGACCAGGAACTCACTGACGAAGGGCGCCAGTCCTGGCAGCGACAGGGTCGCCAGGCCGCCGATCAGGAAGGTGCCGGCGAGCACCGGGGCGACCTTCTGCACTCCGCCGTAGTCGGCGATGAGCCGCGAGCCGCGCCGGGAGATCAGGAAGCCGGCCACCAGCATCAGGGCGGCCGTGGAGATCCCGTGGTTGACCATGTAGAGCGTGGCGCCGGACTGGCCCTGACTGGTCATCGCGAAGATGCCCATGACGATGAAGCCGAAGTGCGAGATCGACGCGTACGCCACCAGCCGCTTCATGTCCCGCTGGCCGACCGCGAGCAGCGCCCCGTAGATGATGCTGATCAGGGCGAGGACGAGGATGACCGGTGTCGCCCACTTCGACGCCTCCGGGAAGAGCCCGAGGCAGAAGCGGAGCATCGCGAAGGTGCCGACCTTGTCGACCACCGCGGTGATCAGGACGGCGACCGGTGCGGTGGCCTCCCCCATCGCGTTGGGCAGCCAGGTGTGCAGCGGCCACAGTGGCGCCTTCACCGCGAAGGCGAAGAAGAAGCCGAGGAACAGCCAGCGTTCGGTGTTGGTGGCCATGGTCAGCTCGCCGCTGGCGCGGGCCGCGGCGATCTCGGGGAGCGAGAAGTTCCCGGCGACGACATAGAGGCCGATCACCGCGGCCAGCATGATCAGGCCGCCGGCCAGGTTGTAGAGCAGGAACTTCACGGCGGCGTACGACCGCTGGGTGGCCGCCGTCTTCTCGCCGTGCTCGTGGGCCCGGTCCCCGAAGCCGCCGATGAGGAAGTACATCGGGATCAGCATGGCTTCGAAGAAGATGTAGAAGAGGAAGACGTCGGTGGCCTCGAAGGAGATGATCACCATCGCCTCGACGGCCAGGATCAGCGCGAAGAAGCCCTGGGTGGGCCGCCAGCGGGTGGAGCCGGTCTCCAGCGGGTCGGCGTCGTGCCAGCCCGCGAGGATGATGAACGGGATCAGCAGGGCGGTCAGCGCGATCAGCACCACGGCGATGCCGTCCACGCCCAGTTCGTAGCGCACCCCGAACTCGGAGATCCAGGCGTGCGACTCGGTGAGCTGGTAGCGGTCGCCGCCGGGGTCGAAGCGGACCATGATCACGACGGCGAGCGCGAGGGTGGCGAGCGAGAACAGCAGCGCCAGCCATTTGGCCACCGAGCGCCGGGCGGCCGGTACGGCGGCCGTGGCGATGGCCCCGAGCGCCGGGAGCGCCGCCGTCACTGTCAGCAGGGGAAAGGACATCGGTATCAGACCGCCCTCATCAGCAGCGTCGCGGCGATCAGAAGCGCCGCACCGCCGAACATCGAGACCGCGTACGACCGCGCGAAGCCGTTCTGGAGTTTGCGCAGCCGTCCGGAGAGGCCGCCGACCGAGGCCGCCGTGCCGTTGACGACTCCGTCGACCAGGCTGTGGTCGACGTACACCAGGGAGCGGGTGAGGTGCTCGCCGCCGCGGACCAGGACCACATGGTTGAAGTCGTCCTGGAGCAGATCGCGGCGGGCGGCCCGGGTGAGCAGGGATCCGCGGGGGGCGACGACCGGGACCGGGCGGCGCCCGTACTGCGCCCAGGCGATGGCCACGCCGATGACCATGACGGCGACCGTGGACAGGGTGACGGTGGTGGCGCTGACCGGCGGGTGTCCGTGCTCGTACTGGGTGATCGGTTCCAGCCAGTGCACGAAGCGCTCGCCGACGCTGAAGAACGCGCCGGCCCCGACCGAGCCGACGGCCAGCACGATCATCGGGATCGTCATGGACCTCGGGGACTCGTGCGGGTGCGGCTCGTGGCCGTTCTCGTCGGGCTGCCAGCGCTTCTCGCCGAAGAACGTCATCAGCATCACGCGCGTCATGTAGAACGCGGTGATGGCCGCGCCGAGCAGGGCCACGCCGCCGAGGATCCAGCCCTCGGTGCCGCCCTTGGCGAACGCCGCCTCGATGATCTTGTCCTTGGAGAAGAAGCCGGACAGCCCCGGGAACCCGATGATCGCGAGGTAGCCGAGCCCGAAGGTGACGAAGGTGATCGGCATGTACCTCCGCAGGCCGCCGTACTTCCTCATGTCCACTTCGTCGTTCATGCCGTGCATGACCGAACCGGCGCCGAGGAACAGCCCCGCCTTGAAGAAGCCGTGGGTCACCAGGTGCATGATCGCGAAGGCGTAGCCGATGGGACCGAGACCGGCGGCGAGGATCATGTAGCCGATCTGCGACATCGTGGAGCCGGCCAGCGCCTTCTTGATGTCGTCCTTGGCGCAACCGACGATCGCACCGAACAGCAGCGTGACCGCGCCGACGATGGTCACCACGAGCTGGGCGTCCGGCGCGGCGTTGAAGATCGCGCCGGAGCGGACGATCAGATAGACGCCCGCGGTCACCATGGTCGCGGCGTGGATCAGGGCCGAGACCGGGGTCGGGCCCTCCATCGCGTCCCCGAGCCAGGACTGGAGCGGCACCTGGGCGGACTTGCCGCACGCGGCGAGCAGCAGCATCAGGCCGATGCCGGTGAGCACCGCCTCACTGGCACCGTCGACCAGGCCCGGCGCCTCGGGGGTGCCGAGCACCGGCCCGAAGGCGAACGTGCCGAACGTCGTGAACATCAGGAAGATCGCGATCGCCAGGCCCATGTCGCCGACCCGGTTGACCAGGAACGCCTTCTTCGCGGCCGTGGCCGCGCTGGGCTTGTGCTGCCAGAAGCCGATCAGCAGGTAGGAGGCGAGACCGACGCCCTCCCAGCCGATGTACAGCACCAGGTAGTTGTCGGCGAGGACGAGGATCAGCATCGCCGCGAGGAACAGGTTGAGATAGCCGAAGAAACGGCGGCGGCGCTCGTCGTGCTCCATGTACCCGATCGAGTACAGGTGGATCAGCGAGCCGACGCCGGTGATCAGCAGCACGAACGTCATCGACAGCTGGTCGAGGCGGAAGGCGATGTCCGCCTGGAAGCTCTCGACCGGGATCCAGGTGTACAGATGCTGGATCAGTGTGCGGTCCTCGGCGCCCCGGCCCAGCAGGTCGGCGAAGAGGATCACCCCGAAGACGAACGAGACGAACGACAGCAGGGTGCCGATCCAGTGGCCGACCGCGTCGAGCCGGCGTCCGCCGCACAGCAGCACGGCGGCTCCGAGCAAGGGCGCCGCGACCAGCAGCGCAATCAGGTTCTCCACGATTCTTCCGACCCCTTACAGCTTCATCAGGCTGGCGTCGTCGACCGAGGCCGAGTGGCGGGCGCGGAACAAGGACACGATGATCGCGAGTCCGACCACGACCTCGGCTGCGGCGACGACCATCGTGAAGAAGGCGATGACCTGCCCGTCGAGATTGCCGTGCATCCGGGAGAAGGCGACGAAAGCGAGGTTGCACGCGTTGAGCATCAGCTCCACGCACATGAACAGCACGATCGCGTTCCGCCTGATCAGCACGCCGGTCGCGCCGATCGTGAACAGCAGAGCCGCGAGATAGAGGTAGTTGACGGGGTTCACTTCGACGCCTCCTCGGTCCGCTTGAGGTGCGGGGGCTCGATCTCGTCCCGCTCCAGGCGTTCCTCCGAACGCTGCTCCAGGGCCTTGAGGTCGCTGATGGCCTCCGCCGACACATCACGGACCTGGCCGCGCTCGCGCAGCGTCCGGTTGACCGTCAGCTCGGAGGGGGTGCCGTCGGGCAGCAGGCCCGCGATGTCCACGGCGTTGTGCCGCGCGTACACACCGGGGGCGGGCAGCGGCGGCAGGTGCTTGCCCTCGCGCACGCGCTCCTCGGCGAGTTCGCGCTGGGTCTTGGCGCGCTCGATGCGCTCGCGGTGGGTGAGCACCATGGCGCCGACGGCGGCCGTGATCAGCAGGGCGCCGGTGATCTCGAAGGCGAACACGTACCGGGTGAACAGGAGGGACGCGAGCCCCTGCACATTGCCGTTGGCGTTCGCCGTCGCCAGGCCGTCGAACTGGGTCAGCGAGGCGTTGCCGATCCCGCCGACCAGCAGGACGCCGAAGCCGAGACCGCACACCAGGGCCAGCCAGCGCTGGCCCTTGATGGTCTCCTTCAGGGAGTCCGCCGCGGTGACACCGACCAGCATCACCACGAACAGGAACAGCATCATGATGGCGCCGGTGTAGACGATGATCTGCACCACGCCGAGGAAATAGGCGCCGTTGGCGAGATAGAACACCGCGAGGACGATCATGGTCCCGGCCAGACACAGCGCGCTGTGCACGGCCCTCTTCATGAAGACGGTGCACAGGGCGCCGATCACCGCGACCGTGCCGAGGATCCAGAACTGGACGGCCTCGCCGGTGGACGTGGAGTAGGCGGCGAGCTGCGCGCTCATGCGTCCACCCCCTGGTCCTCGGGCTTCTCGCCCTTGGAGACGGCGGGCTGCGGGACCGTGCCCGGGGCGGCCTCGGTGACCAGGCCCCGGTAGTAGTCCTGTTCGTCCATCCCGGGGAAGATCGCGTGCGGCGAGTCGACCATGCCCTCGTCGAGACCGGCGAGCAGCTGCTCCTTGGTGTAGATGAGGTTGGCGCGGCTGGAGTCGGCCAGCTCGAACTCGTTGGTCATCGTCAGCGCGCGCGTGGGGCACGCCTCGATGCACAGGCCGCACAGGATGCAGCGGGCGTAGTTGATCTGGTACACCCGCCCGTACCGCTCGCCCGGGGAGTAGCGCTCCTCGTCGGTGTTGTCGGCGCCCTCCACATAGATGGCGTCGGCGGGGCAGGCCCAGGCGCACAGCTCGCAGCCGACGCACTTCTCCAGGCCGTCCGGATGGCGGTTGAGCTGGTGCCGTCCGTGGAACCGGGGAGCGGTGGTCTTCTGCTGCTCGGGGTACTGCTCGGTCAGCCGCTTCTTGAACATGGCCTTGAAGGTCACGCCGAAGCCGGCCACGGGGTTCTGGAAACCGGGGTCGGTCTCCTTGGGCTCCTCAGCCATCGGACGCCTCCTTTCCATCCAGCGATCCGTCACTGTGAGTATCGGGCCCGCCACTGACAATCAGCTCCCGGTCCCGGCGCGGGCTGCGCCTGGGCACCGGCGGCAGCTGCTGTCCGGGCAGCGGCGGCACCGGGAATCCACCGGCCATCGGGTCGAACCCGGGGGCCTGGGCGGGCGGTTCGGGGGCGGGCTTGCCGCGGTCGCGGAAGATGTCGACGGCGAACGAGATCAGCAGCAGCGCAAGGACGGCGGCGCCGACGTACAACGCGATGTCGGCGAAGTCGAAGTTCTCGTTGCGCAGCGTCCGCACGGTCGCGACCAGCATCAGCCAGACCAGGGAGACCGGGATCAGCACCTTCCAGCCGAGCTTCATCAGCTGGTCGTAGCGGACGCGGGGCAGGGTGCCGCGCAGCCAGATGAAGAAGAACAGCAGCAGCTGCACCTTCAGGACGAACCAGAGCATCGGCCACCAGCCGTGGTTCGCGCCCTCCCAGAACGTGGAGATCGGCCAGGGGGCCCGCCAGCCGCCGAGGAACAGCGTCACGGACACCGCCGAGACCGTCACCATGTTCACGTACTCGGCGAGCATGAACATCGCGAACTTGATCGACGAGTACTCGGTGTTGAAGCCGCCCACGAGGTCGCCCTCGGACTCCGGCATGTCGAACGGGGCGCGGTTGGTCTCACCGACCATCGTGACGATGTAGATGATGAAGGAGACCGGCAGCAGGATCACGTACCAGCGGTCCGCCTGCGCCTCGACGATCGCCGAGGCGGACATCGACCCCGAGTACAGGAAGACCGAGGCGAAGGCGGCGCCCATGGCGATCTCGTACGAGATCATCTGCGCGGCGGAGCGCAGGCCGCCCAGGAGCGGATACGTCGATCCGCTGCTCCAGCCCGCCAGCACGATGCCGTAGATGCCGACCGAGGCGACCGCGAGGACGTAGAGCATCGCGATGGGCAGGTCGGTGAGCTGCATCGTGGTGCGCTGGCCGAAGATCGAGACTTCGTTGCCGGCCGGGCCGAAGGGGATCACCGCGATCGCCATGAACGCCGGGATGGCGGCGACGATCGGCGCGAGGACATAGACCACCTTGTCCGCGCGCTTGACGATGAGGTCTTCCTTGAGCATCAGCTTGATGCCGTCGGCGAGCGACTGGAGCATGCCCCAGGGGCCGTGCCGGTTGGGGCCGATGCGCAATTGCATCCAGGCGACGACCTTGCGCTCCCAGACGATGGAGAACAGCACGGTCACCATCAGGAAGGCGAAGCAGAAGACCGCCTTGATGACGACCAGCCACCACGGGTCGCGGCCGAACAGCGAGAGGTCTTCAGCGGCGAGGAAGTACGGGCTCATGCCTCCACCTCCTTGGGGGCCTCGCCGGCGGCGGCCGCCGGGCCGATGCGGACGAGGGAGCCGGGCAGGGCGCCGGTGTCGGAGGCGACCCCGCCCCCGGTGGAGTTCAGCGGGAGCCAGACCACACGGTCGGGCATCTCGGTGATCCGCAGCGGCAGGGCGACGGTCCCGGCGGGGCCGGTCACCACCAGCGGGTCACCGTCCGCGACGCCCGCCTCGACGGCCGTGGCGGCCGACACACGCGCGTGTGCGGCGTGTCGCGTGCCCGCGAGGGCGGCGTCGCCCTGCTGGAGGACGCCCTGGTCGAGCAGCAGCCGGTGCCCGGCCAGCACGGCCTCGCCGGCGGCGGGACGCGGCAACTGGACGGCGCTCTCGCGCGGTTCGCCCGCGTGGGGGCCGTCCCAGGCGCCGAGCCGGTCGATCTCCGCCCGCGCGGTGCGCAGATCCGGCAGCCCGAGGTGGACGTCCATGGCGTCGGCCAGCATCTGGAGCACGCGCGCGTCGGTCGGCGGCAGCGTCCGGGGCAGCTGGTCGGGCTTGAGCGCGGCGTCGAAGAACCGCACCCGGCCCTCCCAGTTGAGGAAGGTGCCGCCCTTCTCGACAACTGCGGCGACCGGCAGGACGACATCGGCGAGACGGGAGACCTCGCTGGGCCGCAGTTCCAGCGACACCAGGAAGCCGACCGCGCCGAGCGCCTCCCGCGCGCGTGCCGGATCCGGCAGATCGGCGGTCTCGACGCCCGCGACGAGCAGCGCCTGGAGTTCACCGGAGACGGCGGCCTCCACGATCTGCCCGGTGTCACGGCCGTAGCGGTGCGGGAGTTCGGCCACGCCCCACACGGCCGCGACCTCCTCCCGCGCGCGCGGGTCGGTCGCCGGGCGCCCGCCCGGCAGCAGCGAGGGCAGCGCGCCCGCCTCGATCGCCCCGCGCTCCCCGGCCCGGCGCGGAATCCACACCAGCCGCGCGCCGGTCGCGGTCGCGGCCCGTACGGCGGCGGTCAGGCCGCCCGGCACGGCCGCCAGCCGCTCGCCGACGACGATGACCGCGCCCTCGGCCCGCAGCGCCTCCGCGGCCCGCTCGCCGGGCGTCTCCAGGCCGACACCGCCGGCCAGCGCGTCCAGCCACTCTGTCTCGGTGCCGGGCGCGGCCGGCAGCAGCGTGCCGCCCGCCTTCTCCAGCCCGCGGGTGGCGTGCGTGGCCAGCGAGAACACCCGCTGCCCGTGCGCGCGCCACGCCTTGCGCAGCCGCAGGAAGACGCCGGGCGCCTCCTCCTCGGACTCGAACCCGGCCAGCAGCACCGCCGGAGCCTTCTCCAGCAGGGTGTACGTGACACCCGTACCGTCGAGGTCCCGGCCGCGGCCCGCGACCCGGGCGGCGAGGAAGTCGGCCTCCTCACCGCTGTGCACGCGCGCGCGGAAGTCGATGTCGTTGGTGTCGAGCGCCACGCGCGCGAACTTGCTGTACGCGTAGGCGTCCTCGATCGTCAGCCGCCCGCCGGTCAGCACCCCGGTCCGGCCGCGCGAGGCGAGCAGCCCCTGTGCGGCGATCTGGAGCGCCTCGGGCCAGGACGCGGGCTCCAGGTCGCCCTCGGCGTTGCGCACCAGGGGCGTCTGGAGCCGGTCGCGCTGCTGGGCGTAGCGGAACGCGAAGCGGCCCTTGTCGCAGATCCACTCCTCATTGACCTCGGGGTCGTTGGCGGCGAGCTTGCGCATGACCTTGCCGCGCCGGTGGTCGGTGCGGGTGGCGCAGCCGCTGGAGCAGTGCTCGCACACGCTCGGCGAGGACACCAGGTCGAAGGGGCGGGAGCGGAACCGGTACGCCGCCGAGGTGAGCGCGCCGACCGGGCAGATCTGGATGGTGTTCCCGGAGAAGTACGACTCGAAGGGGTCGCCCTCGCCGGTGCCGACCTGCTGGAGCGCGCCGCGTTCGAGGAGTTCGATCATCGGGTCGCCGGCCACCTGGTTGGAGAACCGGGTGCAGCGCGCGCACAGCACGCACCGCTCGCGGTCCAGCAGTACCTGGGTGGAGATCGGCACCGGCTTCTCGAAGGTGCGCTTCTTGCCCTCGAAGCGGGAGTCGGACTGGCCGTGCGACATGGCCTGGTTCTGGAGCGGGCACTCGCCGCCCTTGTCGCAGACCGGGCAGTCCAGGGGGTGGTTGATGAGCAGCAGCTCCATCACACCCTTCTGCGCCTTCTCCGCGACCGGCGAGGACAGCTGGGTCTTGACGACCATCCCGTCGGTGCAGGTGATGGTGCAGGACGCCATGGGCTTGCGCTGGCCCTCGACCTCGACGATGCACTGGCGGCAGGCGCCGGCCGGATCGAGGAGGGGATGGTCGCAGAACCGGGGGATCTCGATGCCGAGCCGCTCGGCGGCCCGGATGACCAGGGTGCCCTTGGGCACGCTGATCTCCACGCCGTCGATCGTCAGCGAGACGAGGTCCTCGGGCGGGACCGCCGCCTCTCCCCCACCGGTGGGGGCGCTGGTGGTCACGGTCATGCGTTCACCTCCGGGCGGTCCGCCCAGGCAGTCGACTTGGCCGGGTCGAAGGGGCAGCCCCGGCCGGTGATGTGCTGCTCGTACTCCTCGCGGAAGTACTTCAGCGAGGAGAAGATCGGCGCCGCGGCGCCGTCGCCGAGGGCGCAGAAGGACTTGCCGTTGATGTTGTCGGCGATGTCGTTGAGCTTGTCGAGGTCGGACAGGGTGCCCTTGCCGGCCTCGATGTCACGGAGCAACTGGACCAGCCAGTACGTGCCTTCGCGGCAGGGGGTGCACTTGCCGCAGGACTCGTGGGCGTAGAACTCGGTCCACCGGGTGACGGCCCGCACCACGCAGGTCGTCTCGTCGAAGCACTGGAGTGCCTTGGTGCCGAGCATGGAACCCGCGGCGCCCACTCCCTCGTAGTCGAGAGGGACGTCGAGGTGCTCGTCGGTGAACATCGGCGTCGAGGAGCCGCCCGGTGTCCAGAACTTCAGCCGGTGGCCGGGGCGCATCCCGCCGCTCATCTCCAGCAGCTGGCGCAGGGTGATGCCGAGCGGGGCCTCGTACTGCCCGGGACCGGCGACATGGCCGCTGAGCGAGTAGAGCGTGAAGCCCGCGGACTTCTCGCTGCCCATCGACCTGAACCATTCCTTGCCGTTGTTCAGGATCGCGGGAACCGACGCGATCGACTCGACGTTATTCACCACAGTCGGGCACGCGTAGAGGCCCGCGACAGCAGGGAAGGGGGGACGCAGCCGCGGTTGGCCGCGGCGGCCTTCGAGCGAGTCCAGCAGTGCGGTCTCCTCACCGCAGATGTACGCGCCCGCGCCCGCGTGCACGGTGATGTCGAGGTCGAGCCCGCTGCCCAGGATGTTCTCGCCGAGATAGCCCGCCGCATACGCCTCGGCGACCGCCGAGTGCAGCCGCCGCAGCACGGGGACGACTTCACCACGCAGATAGATGAAGGCATGCGACGACCTGATGGCGTAACACGCGATGATCATGCCCTCGATGAGGCTGTGCGGGTTCGCGAAGAGGAGCGGAATGTCCTTGCAGGTTCCGGGCTCCGATTCGTCGGCGTTGACAACTAGATAGTGCGGTTTCCCGTCGCCCTGGGGAATGAACTGCCATTTCATCCCGGTCGGGAATCCCGCCCCGCCGCGCCCGCGCAGACCGGAGTCCTTGACGTACGCGATCAGGTCGTCCGGCGACATGGCGAGCGCCTTGCGGAGTCCCTCGTACCCTTCGTGCCGTCGGTAGACGTCCAGCGTCCAGGACCGGTCCTCGTCCCAGAAGGCCGACAGCACGGGTGCGAGCAGCTTCTCGGGGCTCGTCCCTTTCAGCTCGGGTGCCAAGGTCATCACTCCCCCTCCTCGGCGACAGGCCCGGCCGGGTGGGCGGGGTCCGAGGCCGACGTGTCCTGTGGCGCGTCGTGCGAGCTGCGGTGCTCGCCGGGCGGGGGCCCGTCGACGGGCGGTGCGTCCCGCGGTTCGTCCCGTGGCGCGTCGTGCGGTGCGTCGTGCGGTGTGTCCTTGCGGCCGCTGTCCTGCGGGCCGCTGTCGCGCGGGTGGACCACGCGGGCCGGCCCGGTCTCGCCCTTGGCCAGGCGCAGCCCGATCAGGGACGCGGGTCCCGCGCTGCCGCCGGCGGCGACGGCGCCGTCCCGCTCGTCGGGGAAGCCCGCCAGGATGCGGGCGGTCTCCTTGAAGGTGCACAGCGGCGCCCCGCGCGTGGGGGTCACCTCACGCCCGGCGCGCAGGTCGTCCACCAGGCGCTTCGCGCTGGGCACGGTCTGGTTGTCGAAGAACTCCCAGTTGACCATCACGACCGGCGCGAAGTCGCAGGCCGCGTTGCACTCGATGTGTTCCAGGGTGACCTTGCCGTCGCCGGTGGTCTCGTTGTTGCCGACGCCGAGGTGCTCCTGGAGCGCCTCGAAGATCGCGTCGCCGCCCATCACCGCGCACAGGGTGTTGGTGCACACCCCGACCTGGTAGTCACCGGAGGGCCGGCGCCGGTACATGGTGTAGAAGGTGGCGACCGCGGTGACCTCCGCCGTGGTCAGGTTCAGCACATCCGCGCAGAACTGCATCCCGGTGCGGGTGACATGGCCCTCCTGCGACTGCACGAGGTGCAGCAGCGGCAGCAGGGCGGAGCGGGAGTCGGGGTAGCGGGCGATGACGTCGCGCGCGTCCCGTTCCAGCCGGGCACGGACGTCGTCCGGGTAGGCGGGCGCGGGCAGTTCGGGCATGCCCAGGCTGACGCCGCGCTCCGAAGAAGAGGTGGTCACCGGTCGACGCCTCCCATCACGGGGTCGATGGACGCGACGGCGACGATGACATCGGCGACCTGGCCGCCCTCGCACATCGCCGCCATGGCCTGAAGGTTGGTGAAGGACGGGTCGCGGAAGTGGACCCGGAAGGGGCGGGTGCCCCCGTCGGAGACGGCGTGCACACCGAGTTCGCCCTTGGGCGATTCGACCGCCACGTACGTCTGGCCGGGCGGGACGCGGAAGCCCTCGGTGACCAGCTTGAAGTGGTGGATCAGGGCCTCCATGGAGGTGCCCATGATCGTCTTGATGTGGTCGAGGGAGTTGCCGAGCCCGTCGGGGCCCAGGGCGAGCTGGGCGGGCCAGGCGATCTTCTTGTCCGCGACCATGACCGGACCGGGCTGGAGCCGGTCCAGGCACTGTTCGACGATCCGGAGCGACTGGCGCATCTCCTCCAGGCGGATGAGGAAGCGGCCGTAGGAGTCGCAGGTGTCGGCGGTCGGGATGTCGAAGTCGTAGGTCTCGTAGCCGCAGTAGGGCTGCGTCTTGCGCAGGTCGTGCGGCAGGCCGGTGGAGCGCAGGATCGGGCCGGTGGCGCCGAGGGCCATGCAGCCCGCCAGGTCCAGATAGCCGACGTCCTGCATCCGGGCCTTGAAGATGGGGTTCCCGGTGGCGAGCTTGTCGTACTCGGGAAGGTTCTTGCGCATCTTCTTGATGAACTCGCGGATCTGGTCGACCGCGCCGGGCGGCAGGTCCTGGGCGAGTCCGCCGGGGCGGATGTAGGCGTGGTTCATTCGCAGGCCGGTGATCAGCTCGTACAGGTCGAGGATCATCTCGCGGTCGCGGAAGCCGTAGATCATGATCGTGGTCGCGCCCAGCTCCATGCCGCCGGTGGCGATGCACACCAGGTGGGAGGAGAGCCGGTTCAGCTCCATCAGGAGCACGCGGATGATCGTGGCCCGGTCGGGGATCTGGTCCTCGATGCCGAGGAGTTTCTCGACGGCGAGGCAGTAGGCGGTCTCGTTGAAGAACGACGTCAGGTAATCCATGCGCGTGACGAAGGTGGTGCCCTGCGTCCAGGTGCGGTATTCGAGGTTCTTCTCGATGCCGGTGTGCAGATAGCCGATGCCGCAGCGGGCCTCGGTGACCGTCTCGCCGTCGATCTCCAGGATCAGGCGGAGCACTCCGTGGGTGGAGGGGTGCTGGGGGCCCATGTTGACGACGATGCGCTCGTCGTCGGCGCGGGCCGCGGACTGGACGACCTCGTCCCAGTCGCCACCGGTGACCGTGTAGACGGTGCCTTCGGTGGTCTCGCGCCCAGTCGCGTGGGATGTGCTCATGAGTACGACCTCCGCTGGTCCGGAGCCGGGATCTGGGCGCCCTTGTACTCGACGGGGACGCCGCCGAGGGGGTAGTCCTTGCGCTGCGGGTGGCCCTGCCAGTCGTCCGGCATCATGATCCGGGTCAGAGCCGGGTGACCGTCGAAGACGATCCCGAAGAAGTCGTACGTCTCGCGCTCGTGCCAGTCGTTGGTCGGGTACACGGGGACCAGCGACGGGATGTGCGGGTCGGCGTCGGGGGCGCTCACCTCCAGCCGGATCAGCCGGTTGTGGGTGATCGAGCGCAGGTGGTAGACGGCGTGCAGCTCGCGGCCCTTGTCCTGCGGGTAGTGGACACCGCTGACGCCGGTGCACAGCTCGAAGCGCAGGGCCGGGTCGTCGCGCAGGGTGCGGGCGACGCGGACGAGGTGCTCGCGCTCGATGTGGAAGGTGAGTTCGTCGCGGTCGGTGACCGTCTTCTCGATCGCGTTCTCCGGGACCAGTCCCTGCTCCTCCAGGGCGCCCTCCAGCTCGTCGGCGACCTCGTCGAACCAGCCACCGTAGGGACGGCTCGCGGGTCCCGGCAGCCGGACCGAGCGGACCAGGCCGCCGTAGCCGGAGGTGTCGCCGCCGTTGTTGGCGCCGAACATGCCGCGCTGGACGCGGATCTCCTCACCGCCTTCGCCGCGCCGGCCGGGGAGGTTGGCGGCGGCGAGGTCCTTCTCGGGGTTCACCCCGTTCGACCCCTCGCCGGTGCCGTTGGCGTCGCTCATCGCAGCAGCCCCTTCATCTCGATCGTCGGCAGGGCCTTCAGCGCCGCTTCCTCCGCCTCACGGGCCGCTTCCTCCGCGTTCACACCGAGCTTGGAGGTCTGGATCTTGTGGTGGAGCTTGAGGATCGCGTCCAGCAGCATCTCGGGCCGCGGCGGACAGCCGGGGAGGTAGATGTCGACCGGGACGACATGATCGACGCCCTGGACGATGGCGTAGTTGTTGAACATGCCGCCCGAGGACGCGCAGACGCCCATGGAGATCACCCACTTCGGA
This sequence comes from Streptomyces sp. NPDC056734, assembly GCF_042790455.1. Taxonomy (NCBI): domain Bacteria; kingdom Bacillati; phylum Actinomycetota; class Actinomycetes; order Kitasatosporales; family Streptomycetaceae; genus Streptomyces; species Streptomyces sp. NPDC056734. The sequence continues at coordinate 20,266 of NZ_JBHTZD010000017.1, read as the reverse complement.
TTGGGCATCTGGTCATAGACCTGCCGCAGCACCGGCGCCATCTTCTGGCTGACCCGGCCGGCCACGATCATCAGGTCCGCCTGGCGCGGTGAGCCGCGGAAGACCTCCATGCCGAAGCGCGCCAGGTCGTAGCGGCCGGCGCCGGTGGTCATCATCTCGATGGCACAGCACGCGAGGCCGAAGGTGGCCGGGAAGACGGACGACTTGCGCACCCAGCCCGCGGCCTGCTCGACGGTGGTCAGCAGGAATCCGCTCGGCAGCTTTTCTTCGAGTCCCATGGCTAAAGGCCCCTCAGTCCCATTCCAGGCCGCCGCGCCGCCATACATACGCGTAGGCGACGAAAACGGTGAGCACGAAGAGCAGCATCTCCACGAGCCCGAACACACCCAGGGCGTCGAAGGTGACGGCCCATGGGTAGAGGAAGACGATCTCGATGTCGAAGACGATGAAGAGCATCGCCGTCAGGTAGTACTTGATGGGGAAGCGCCCGCCGCCGGCCGGCGTGGGGGTCGGCTCGATACCGCACTCGTAGGCTTCGAGCTTGGCGCGGTTGTACCGCTTCGGACCGATCAGCGTGGCCATGACCACGGAGAAGATCGCAAAGCCTGCCCCGAGGGCTCCCAGTACGAGGATGGGCGCATACGCGTTCACCGCTCCTCGCTCCTCTCAGTCGGCACTGACTGCTGGCGGTGGTGCATGGGCCCGCACTCCGCCCCACCAGTCCTACGAGTCCCACTCGTCCCGGCGAAGATCGAGAACATGTGAAGCAGGTCACAAGCCCAACTGCTCCGCATCTTATGCCCGCCACTCTGTGATCTGCGACACGGGGTATTACACAAGCTTTGTGATCTCCACCACCTGACGAAGGATCATGAAGTCGGATGAGCGGTGATCTTCGCACTGGAAGCAGTCGAGCGATCACCAATCGCGACATCTTCGCTCGTCAGGGCAGCTCAGAGGGGTCGTCTCAATATCAAGAGAGTTCCGCTGCATGCAAATTGGTGCCGGATGGGTGGGCTTGATAGTGGGGCGCATTCACACCTCGGAGGGGTGCGGGGCGAGATGTGGACGTGTGCACACATTCACGAGCGGTCCGGGACCGACCCGGGACCCACCCCGACATCCGCCCCGGGACCCGCTCCACCACCCGGCGCGGACGCCGACCCGGACGTCACCCCGGAGCCGACCGCGACCCGACCCGGACGGCACCTCGAACCCGGTCCGGACGCCACCCCGGACCCGGTCCGGACGCCACCCCGGACCCGGTCCGGACGCCACCCCGAATCCGTTCCAGACCGATCCAGACCGATCCGGACCCGATCCGGACCCGATCCGGACCCGGCGGCCGACCCACCGGACTCCACGCCACCCCTCACACCGATCAAGGACAAGCCTTACTGGACGCAACAAGCACCGGTAACCGTTCCGTGACCTCCGCCACATTCATGAGAGGGGGATGAGAACGGGTGTTGGCCAAGAATCGCAACAGGTGGTAGGTGCGGGGCAATTCGGACGTATCAATGAAAGCCCATGATCACAGGCGCATTACGGCCGGTCCACAATGTCCGTTACGGCGTCAATAAAGAGTGACACGCCCGGGATTCATCACACCGACTGAACAACTGTGGCGCAGGACACGTTTCTTGAAGGTATGGAGGAGCCCCTGATACCGGTTAGTCCCATGTCCCACACCGCTCACATACGCAGCCACCGGAAACCCCGGCCCCGCAGCGCTTCGTCGCTCGCGATGCGCGCCGGAGTGGCCGGTGGCATCCTCAGCACCGTGGCAGTCGGCTCCGCCGCCTCGGCGAACGCCGCCGAGCCGGTGACGCAGACCCTCGAACTGCCCACCCTGACGGCCGACCTGTCCGTCCAGGTGTCCAAGTCCGCGTACGCCACGCAGCTGGCCGCCGCGAACTACGAACTCCAGGCCGAGCGCGACGCCGCCGCGGCCAAGGCCGCCCAGCAGGCCGAGGCCGACCTCGTGGAGGCGAAGGCGAAGGCCGAGGCCAAGAAGAAGGCCGAGGAGGAGGCCCGTAAGGAGGCCGCCGAGAGCGCCGCGCGTGACGCCGAGGCCGCCGCGGTCGCCACCACGGCCTCGACGCCGTCGTCGTCCACCGACAGCAGCACCGGCACCGGCACCGAGTCGACCGCCTCGGCCCCCGCGAGCGGCAGCGTCGCGACGGTCATCGACTTCCTCAAGGCGCAGCTCGGCGACGCCTACGTCATGGGCGCCACCGGCCCCAGCGCCTGGGACTGCTCCAGCCTGGTGCAGGCCGCGTTCAAGCAGGTCGGCGTGGATCTGCCGCGTGTCTCGCAGGACCAGTCGATGGTCGGCACCGAGGTCGGCACCTCCAACCTCCAGGTCGGCGACATCCTGTACTGGGGCGGCAAGGGCTCCGCGTACCACGTGGGTGTGTACATCGGGGACGGCCAGTACCTGGACGCGGCCAACCCGTCCAAGGGCGTGGTCATCCAGGACCTCTCCGGCTACCCGGCGTCGGGCGCGGTACGCGTGCTCTGACCTGCCCGAGGCGCAGGACGCACAAGCGAAGGGACCGCAGCCGCCCCGGGCAGCGGTCCCGCCCTGCTTTCCTCTCGCGGGGCGCTTCTCCTTGCGCGGCGCTTCCCCTCACGGGACGTTTCCCCTCACGGGACGCTTCCCTTCGCGGGACGCCCGCCCCCGTCACCCCAGATCGAACGTATTGGGCAATCCCAGCCGATACCGCACCTCATCCACCCGCTTCAGCGGCTCGAACTCCGGTGGGCGGTACAGCTCGAACAGCCGGCAGCGCTCCGCGTCCGAGCCCTCCGCGTCCAGCAGGGCGTTCACGGCGTGCCGGGCTGACTCGTTGGCGCCCTCCATGGACGCGAGATCCACGTCGGTGCGGACATAGTCCCCGGCGAGGAAGAAATTGGGCACCCGGGTGCGGGCCGTGGGGCGGTTGTGCAGGGTGCCGGTCGGGTGGACGAGCAACTGCTCCCGGTTCTGCGGGTCGGGGCCGCCCAGGCCGGTCACCGCCGGGTCCATGAACCAGCCGAGGCGGTCGGCGTCGGTGAGAGTGGTCTTGCCGGAGTCGTTGAGGCTGTCCTTGAGCTGGGCCCAGAGTTCGGCGACCACCTCGTCCCGAGTGCACTCGCGGGCCGTCTTGCCGTACAGGATGCCCGGCTTGTCCCACTCGGAGATGATCGCGGAGAGGCAATCGCGGGCCCGGCCGTCGCCGTAGTCGCGGGCGAAGTCCCGGCCGTCCCAGAACTGCGCCTGGCCGATCGCGGTCACCGACCAGGGCGAGTCCAGGCAGTTGATGTGGCCGTGCACGACGGGGGTGGGGGTGCGCAGGTAGAACATCACGCCGGTCATCCAGTCGGTGGTCAGCGCGTCGCAGCGGGCGAGCTGCGGGTCGGCCGCGCGCAGGGCCGGTCCCCAGGTCCGCCGGGCGTGCTCGACAGGCAGCGCGCAGACGTAGTGGTCGGCATGGATCGTACGGCTGTGTCCGCCCTCCCGGGCCGCGACCCGTACGCCGGTGATCTGTCCGGCGGCGTACTCGATCTCCCGTACCTCGGTGCCCAGGACGAACTCCACCCCCAGTGAGCGCAGATAGTCCTCCCACGGGTCGATCCACGCCTCGCTGGTCGGGGCGTTGAGGACGCGGTCGATGTCGGCGTCCGGGCCGTCCAGGCCCCGGCCGAGCAGGCCCCACAGCAGCAGGGCCTCGATGATGACCCGGCCGACCGTACGGGTGGAGGCGACCTCGGCGCGGGTGGCGACCAGGTTGCGGGTCTGGCCGATGCCCAGCAGGGTGCGGTACTCGGTGCTCATCTCCTCCGCGCGGATGAAGTCCCACCACGCGGTCCGCTCCCACTCGTCCTCGCGCCGGGCGTCGCAGCTGGTGAGGTGGACCAGCACCCGGCCGGCGAAGTAGGCGGCCTCATGGGCGGGCAGCCGGGTGCCGAGGTCCAGGACCGACAGCAACTGGTCGCGGATCCAGCTCGGAGTGAGGCTGTCCAGGGCGGGCGGGGTCGTCACGCGGCGCAGCGGGAAATGCAGGTCGGGCCTGCCGTCCGCGCGGGCGAACAGGGCCTCGGTGCCGCTGCGCAGGTTGCCGCGGACGCCGTCGGCGTTGCCGGGGACCGGGATGCGGCGCATGGTGTCCGGAAGGTTCCGATAGAAACCCGGGAAGAAGCGGAAGCCGTGCTCGCCGGGAAGGGGTGCGCGCCCTCCGGTGGCGGTGCCGGGGACGTCCATCGAGCGGGCCTTGCCGCCGAGTTCGTCGTAGTACTCGTAGACGGTGACGTGGTAGCCGCGCTCGGCGAGTTCATGGGCGGCGCTGAGGCCGGAGACGCCACCGCCGAGGACGGCCACGCGCTTGGCGGGGGTGGCGGCTGCGGCACCGGTCGTCCCGAGGGCGAGGAGACCGGTGGCGGCGCCCGTTCCGGCGAGGAAACGGCGGCGGGTGGAACTGCCGCCCCGCCGAAGAGGCCCCTGGGAGTTCCGGGGGTCCTGGGAGTGGTGTGGGGGGTGGTGTGGGGAGGGGTGTGGGGGGTGTTCTGTCGTCATGAGTAGGGGAGGGTACGGACGGGCGGCCGGGGCCGAAAGGACGGTTACCGGCCAGCCACGTCAACAGACCGCCAGGCCAACGACCCAGCGAGCCAAACGACCCAGCAGGCCGACAGGCCAGCATGCCGACAGCAAGGAGACAGAGAAATGCCCAGTGTTTTCGTCCAGGGACGACCCGTCGGTTCCTACCCCTCGCTCGCACCCGAGGCCCGGCGCGGGACGGTACGGCGGATCACCGAGGTCGGTGCGGAGGTGCTGCACAAGCCGTGCCGGGACGTCACCGAGTTCGGACCGGATCTCGCCGCGCTGATCAACGACATGTTCCTGACCATGTACGTCGCCGAGGGGGCCGGACTCGCCGCGAACCAGGTCGGGGTCGATCTGCGCCTCTTCGTCTACGACTGCCCCGACGACGACGGTGTCCGGCATGTCGGACACATCGTCAACCCCGTGCCGGCACCGCTCGACCCGACCGGGCGACGCCTGATCGAGGAGGGCGAGGGCTGTCTGTCAGTGCCGGGTGCCACCATGGAGGTACCGCGCCCGGACCGCGCGGTGGTGCGTGGATACGACAGGGAGGGCGCCCCACTCCTGATCGAGGGCACCGGCTACTTCGCCCGCTGCCTCGCGCACGAGACCGACCATGTCAACGGGCAGGTCTACCTCGACCGGCTGTCACGAAGGGACCGGAAGGAGGCGCTACGGCAGGCGACGGACCGCCGGGAGGACGTCTACGCCCGCCGGGCCGCCAAGGAACGCTCCCTGACGGCCTGAGGCCCGATCCCCCGGCCCTCGCCTCCGGAGGGCGTCACGCCCTCGGCGCCACCTTGCTCAGCCCATTGATGATCCGGTCCATCGCGTCCCCGCCCGTCGGATCGGTGAGGTTGGCGAGCAGCTTCAGCGTGAACTTCATCAGGAGCGGATGCGTCAGCCCCCGCTCCGCCGCGAGCTTCATGATCTTCGGGTTGCCGATCAGCTTCACGAAGGCGCGGCCCAGCGTGTAGTAGCCGCCGTAGGTGTCCTTCAGGACCTGGGGATACCGCCGCAGGGCGATCTCCCGCTGGGCCGGGGTGGCGCGGGCGAACGCCTGGACGACGATGTCGGCGGCGATCTGGCCGGACTCCATGGCGTAGGCGATGCCCTCGCCGTTGAAGGGGTTCACCATGCCGCCGGCGTCGCCGACCAGCAGCAGCCCGCGCGTGTAGTGCGGCTGGCGGTTGAAGGCCATGGGCAGGGCGGCGCCGCGGATCGGGCCGGTCATGTTCTCCGGGGTGTAGCCCCACTCCTCCGGCGTGGAGGCGCACCACGCCTTGAGCACCTCGCGCCAGTCCAGCTCCTTGAAGGAGGAGGAGGTGTTCAGGACCCCGAGGCCGACGTTGGAGGTGCCGTCGCCCATGCCGAAGATCCAGCCGTAGCCGGGGAGCAGCCGGTCCTGGGCGCCGCGGCGGTCCCACAGCTCCAGCCAGGACTCCAGGTAGTCGTCGTCATGGCGGGGCGAGGTGAAGTACGTCCGCACCGCGATGCCCATCGGGCGGTCCTCGCGGCGGTGCAGGCCCATCGCCAGGGACAGCCGCGTGGAGTTGCCGTCGGCGGCGACCACGAGGGGTGCGTGGAAGGTGACCTCCCGCTTGTCCCCCGCGTCGCCGAGCTTGGCGTGCACGCCGGTGATCCGGCCGGTGCGGTCGTCCACGACGGGGGCGCCGACATTGCAGCGCTCGTACAGGCGTGCGCCCGCCTTCTGGGCCTGCCGGGCGAGCTGCTCGTCGAAATCGTCCCGCTTGCGGACCAGTCCGAAGTTCGGGTACGCGGCCAGGTCCGGCCAGTCCATCTGGAGCCGGGAGCCGCCGGCGATGATGCGCAGCCCCTTGTTGCGCAGCCAGCCGGCCTCCTCGGAGATGTCGATGCCCATGGCGACCAGCTGCTTCACGGCCCGCGGGGTGAGCCCGTCGCCGCACACCTTCTCGCGCGGGAACGCGGTCTTCTCCAGCAGCAGGACGTCGAGTCCGGCCCGGGCCAGGTGGTACGCCGTCGTGGAACCGGCCGGTCCGGCGCCCACGACGATCACATCGGCGGTGTTGTCCGACAGAGGCTCGGTCACGACGGGATCTCCCCAAAGCTCGAAATCTGCGTGCCGACGGGCACTGGACATGGGCAGTCTATTCAGCAGAATTGATCAACCGGCCGAAGGGGATGCCTCGTGAACTCAGCTCCACCCGTGGTACGACTGCGCGTCCCCACCGACGAGGACGCGGTCGCCTGGCATCGCGTCTTCGACGACCCGGACGTCATGGAGTTCCACGGCGGCCGGTCCGCAGAGTTGTCCGTCTACGAGGAGCTGACCGCACGCCAGCGCCGTCACGACGCCGAGCGCGGCTTCTGCCTGTGGACCGTGCTGGACGAGCACGACCGGGTGCTCGGCTTCACCGGCGCCCAGCCGTGGCCCGGTGAATGGGGTCCGCAGGGCGAGATCGAGATCGGCTGGCGGCTGGGCCGGGAGCACTGGGGCAAGGGGTACGTCACGGCCGCCGCGCAGCTGACCCTGGAGCGGCTCCGGACCACCGGCACCACCAGCGTGGTCGCCATGGTCAACTCCCGCAACGCCCGCTCGATCGCGGTGACCCAGCGGCTCGGCATGCGTCTCGCCGAGACCTATATGACCCCGGCCACCCAGCAGAAGGGCCACTGCTACCGGCTCGACCTCTGACCGCCCTCATACCGGAGGGCTACCGAGAGTAGTGGTCGGCTACGGAAAGACACTTGACGCTTCCGGACGGCACCCCGGGCGGTTACCCTGCCAGTACCGCAGGGGGTGACATCTGTGCGCATACCACCCAAAACACCCGAAGTGCGCGTGCCGAAGCTCGTCGGACTGATGGCCGTGGACGCCCGCGAGGCCGCCGAGACGCACGGAGTCCTGCTCGCCGCGCCCGACCGACCCGACTTCCATCTCACCGTCGTGGACTACGTCGTACGGCAGTACCCGCCGCCCGGCGTGGAGGTGCCGCGCGGCGCGGTGGTCACCGTGTGGTTCGACCTGGACGAGGGAGCGGGCGGGGGCGGCGCGGGAGTGCGTGAGCCCAGGGTGCCGAGGCCGCCGAGCGGCGGAATGCAGCGGGAACTGGACGCACCCGGGGACGCCTTCGAGCCGATGCACTGAGGAGCGGCGGCGGCCACGGACAGGGCCGCCAGCCCACCGGACGGGACCGTCAGCCCGACAGGGCCCTCGGCCCACCCCACCCCGCACAGGGCCCTCAGCCCACCGCCTTGAACCCCCGGTGCAGCGCCACCACGCCCCCCGTCAGATTCCGCCACGCCACCTTCGACCAGCCCGCCGCCTGGAGCCGCTCGGCCAGTGCGGGCTGGTCGGGCCAGGCGCGGATCGACTCGGCGAGATAGACGTACGCGTCCGGGTTGGAGCACACCGTACGGGCCACCGGCGGCAGCGCGCGCATCAGATACCCGGAGTAGACGGTCCGGAAGGGCGCCCACGTCGGCTGGGAGAACTCGCAGATCACCACGCGTCCCCCGGGCCGGGTGACCCGGTACATCTCGCGCAGCGCGGCGTCGAAGTCCTGCACATTGCGCAGCCCGAACGAGATCGTCACCGCGTCGAAGACCTCGTCCCGGAACGGCAGCCGCGTCGCGTCCCCCGCCGTGAACGGCATCCAGGAGTGCCGCTCCTTGCCGACCTGGAGCATCCCGAGCGAGAAGTCGCACGGCACGACATACGCGCCCGCACGCGTGAACGGCAGCGACGAGGTCGCCGTACCGGCGGCCAGGTCCAGCACCTTCTGCGCGGGCCGGGCGTCGACGGCCTTCGACACCTCCTTGCGCCACACCCGGTCCTGGCCGAGCGACACCACGTCGTTGGTCAGGTCGTACCGTCTCGCCACGGCGTCGAACATCGAGGCGACTTCGTGCGGCTGCTTGCTCAGGGAGGCGCGGGTCACGGATCCATTCTTGCAGCCGCTGCCGCGCGGGCCCGTCCCGGCTCCGCGTGAAGTCGATCGAGAAAACCGGGGCTTTCGGCCACCTCGCCGAACACGACGACATACCTTGTCCCCCATCTGCCGTGACAACGAAAGCGAATGGGTGTGCGATGAGGGCGCTGCTGAAGCCGGCGGCCGGGCTGGGCCTGGTGCTGGCGCTCACGGGATGCTCCGGCGAGGCGGAGAGCAAGGGCGAGGACACGGACCCGGCGTCCGCCGGCAAACCGTCCGCCGCCGACGGCACCGCGTACGCCCCCTACGTCATCGCCACCACCCCCTCGCTGGTCGACGGGGCCGGGTCGCCACAGTCGTACAACCTGGCCTTCGTCCTCTCCGACGGTGAGGGGTGCACGCCGATGTGGGACGGGGTGGTGGCGATCGACGACGCGGCGATACCGACCCGCGTCTCGATGCTCACCGGCTCCGGCGCCGATGTCCGGGTCTCCTTCGGCGGGGCGGACGGCGATGAACTGGCGTCCGTCTGCGGCAGCGCGCGGGAGCTGGCACGGGCGTACGGCGAGGCGCTGGACGCGGTCGACGCGACCAAGGCCGACTTCGACATCGAGGGCGACGACCTCGGCGACGCCGGGTCGGTCGGGCTGCGCAACGAGGCGATCGCGCTGCTCCAGGAGGAACGGGCCGGCCTGGAGGTGTCGTACACCCTGCCGGTGATGCCCGCCGGGCTCGATGAGGGCGGCCTGGACCTGCTGGCGTCCGCCGGGGACCACGGGGTGGAGGTCGGCACGGTCAATCTCATGACCATGAACTACGCGGAGTCCCTCGGCGGCGACATGGGCGACTACGCCGTCGAGGCGGCCGGTGCGGCGCACGCGCAGCTGACGGAGGTGCTGGGGTGGAGCGAGGCCGAGGCGTGGCAGGGCATGGCCCTGACCTCGATGATCGGCGTGAACGACGTCGAGGGCGAGACCTTCACCGTCGAGGACGCCGGGCAGGTGCGGGCCTTCGCCGAGGAGAAGGGGATCGGGTGGGTGTCGATGTGGGCGGCGTACCGGGACCGGGCGTGTGCGGAGGGGCAGACGACGGAGTGCAGTGGGGTGGAGCAGGAGGAGGGGGCGTTCGGGGAGGCGTTCGGGGGGTGACGGGGGCTGGCGCGGTGCGGTGTGGGTGGGTGCGAGTTCGGGTGCGGGTGCGGGTTTGGGTGCGGGCCGGTGGGGGCTTGTCGCGCAGTTCCCCGCGCCCCTGAAAAGACAGGCCCGCGCCAGCCAGCCTCGCGGCCCCAGAGAGCAAGCCCGCGCCCCTGAAAGGACAGGCCCGCGCCAGCCAGGCTCGCGGACCCAGAAAGCAAGCCCGCGCCCCCGAAGCCAGCCCCGCGCCCCCAGGAAGGGCAAGCCCTCCCCACCCCACCCCCGATGCGCGCTACCGCCGCCGATACACGATCCGCCCCGCCACCACCGTCGCCACGCACGTCCCCGCGCCCCTCTCCGCCAGCTCCCCCGCATCCCGGACGTCGAAGACGGCGAAGCGGGCGGCGGAGCCAGGCTCGCGCTCCGGGGGGAACTCCACCGGCGGCGGGCAGGCGAAGGGGTCCAGGGAGGGCGGTCCCTCGGGGGCGCCCAGCCGTCCCACCACCCCCATCCCGGAGCGCCGTACGGCGGCCTCCACGGGCGGGCGGGTCGGCGCCCCGGCCACCGCCACCGTCCCGTGCGCCAGCATCCGCTGCACTCCGCGCCGGGCGCTCGCGCCCCACCGGGTGTCGTCCATCGGGAGGGCGGCCAGCGCGTCGCCGGTGAGGGGCTCGGTGCCCAGGTCGGCGGCCTCGCGCGGGTCGGGGTGGTAGGCGTGGTCGAGCAGTTCGGGGCCGTAGAGGTTCATGAGGCCCGGGGTGAGGATGCCGGGCCATTCGCGCAGCCGGGCGCCGGGGTGTCCGGCCAGCAGTTCGGCCACCGGCCCCACCGCCGTGATCCACTCCCCGCGCACCGCGAAGGCGTGGCCCCGCCCGTCGGCGTGGATCGTCAGCACCGCAGCGGCTCCGGGTCAGCCGGAGGCGAGGAGCTTCAGCTCGGGGTGAGCCGTGCCGCCCTCGATCGCCGTGGAGGAGATGTGCGACATCACGCGCGCGTCGACCGGGTCGTCCGCCGGGTCGTCGTGCACGACGAGGTGCTCGTACGTGGTGGCGCGCTGGGCCGGGACCCGGTCGGCGCCGCGGATCATCTCGATCATCTCCAGCAGGTTGGAGCGGTGCTTGGCACCGGCCGCCGAGACGACGTTCTCCTCCAGCATGATCGAGCCGAGGTCGTCGGCGCCGTAGTGCAGGGTGAGCTGGCCCGCGTCCTTGCCGGTGGTGAGCCAGGAGCCCTGGATGTGGGCCACGTTGTCGAAGAAGAGCCGGGCGACGGCGATCATCCGCAGGTACTCGAAGATGGTCGCCTGGGTGCGGCCCTTGAGGTGGTTGTTCTGGGGCTGGTAGAGGTACGGGATGAAGGCGCGGAAGCCGCCCGTCCGGTCCTGTACGTCACGGATCATCCGCAGATGCTCGATGCGCTCGGCGTTGGTCTCGCCCGTGCCCATCAGCATGGTGGAGGTGGACTCGACGCCCATCCCATGGGCGGTCTCCATGATCTCCAGCCAGCGCTCGCCGCTCTCCTTGAGCGGGGCGATGGCCTTGCGGGGCCGCTCGGGCAGCAGCTCGGCACCGGCTCCGGCGAAGGAGTCGAGCCCGGCGGAGTGGATGCGCCGGATGGCCTCCTCCACCCCGACCTTGGAGATCCGGGCCATGTGCTCGACCTCGCTGGCACCCAGGCTGTGGATGACGAGCTGCGGGAAGTTCTTCTTGATCGCCGCGAAGTGCTCCTCGTAGTACTCCACGCCGTAGTCCGGGTGGTGCCCGCCCTGGAACATGATCTGGGTGCCGCCCAGTTCGACGGTCTCGGCGCAGCGCCGCAGGATGTCGTCCAGGTCGCGGGTCCAGCCCTTGTCCTTGGCCTTCGGCGGGGCGTAGAAGGCGCAGAACTTGCACGCCGTCACACAGACGTTGGTGTAGTTGATGTTCCGCTCGATGATGTACGTCGCGATGTGCTCGACCCCGGCGTACCGGCGGCGGCGTACGGCGTCGGCGGCGGCGCCCAGCGCGTGCAGCGGGGCGTCCCGGTACAGGACGAGCGCCTCCTCCGGCGTGATCCGCCCACCCTCGGCGGCCCGGTCGAGGACGGCTGTGACATCGAACGGCATGAGGTCGGCCTGCTCGCTCACCGAAGCGTCCCTTTCGTCAAGGGTCAGGGACTTTGTCCCAGGTCTGGACGGACTGAACCAGCCTACGTCAGCGGACTTTCCCCCATACCCTCAGCCCGCGACGCCCGCCACGACACACGCCCCCCGCACCCCGATGCCGTCAGCCCGCGGCGCCCGCCACGACCACCCCCGCATACGCCCCGGCGAGCAGAAACGGCCCGAACGCGATCGCCGTCCCCCGCCCCGCCCGTCGTACGGCGATCAGCGCGCCCGCGTACACCGCGCCGCCCGTGAACCCCGCGAAGGTGCCGAACAGGACCGTCGGCCAGCCGTACCAGCCGAGGGCCGCGCCCGCGACGAGGGACAGTTTCACGTCGCCGAAGCCCATGCCGGAGGGGTTGACGAGGTGGAGGGCCAGAAAACCGGCGGCCAGCGCGGCGGCGCCGAGCAGGGCCGTCTGCCAGTCGCCCGCGTGGGCGGGGAACAGGGCGGCGAGGCCCAGCAGCGCCGGGACGGCCGCCGCCAGGGGGAGGGTGAGGACGTCCGGGAGGCGGTGGACGCGCCGGTCCACGAGCGCGAGGAGCACGCCGGGCGGGAGGACCAGCAGCCAGACCGCCAGTTCCGGGCGGAGCCCCGTCGCCAGCGCCGCGCCCCCGCACAGCAGGGCCGTCACCGTGGCCGGGAGCAGGGCGGAGGGGGCGTACGGCGTAGGGCAGTGGGGGCAGGTCGCGCGGCCCAGCCAGCCGGGGAGCGGGTGGCCCTGGGGGCAGGCGTCCCGCCATGGCTCCTCCGGGGGGACGGAGAGACGGTACGCCGCCCGGGGCAGCAGCGCGCCGGTGACGGCACCCCAGAGCAGCGCGGCCACGACCGTGATCCCCACGGGTCACTCGACCTTCGTCAGCCGGGCCGTCGGCTCGCCGGAGTCGGTGCTGTCGGAGGAGTATGTGAGGTCGTCGCCGACCGGGGTGAGGGTGACCATGTGCGGGGTCTGGGAGCAGGTGGCCGGGTTGCCGTCGATGCCCTTGGCCTCCGCCACGACCTCGTGCTGCGCGGCGCTCTTCAGGCTGAGTTCGTCGACGCAGACACCGCCGAGGGGGTCGGTGTTCCTGACTTCGCCCAGCCGGCCGCCGATCTCGGTCTGCTCGACGACGAGACGGAAGGTCCCCATGGGGACGGCCCCGTCCAGGCCCGCGCCCGCGCCCTCCCAGGTGCCGAGGTGGGACGCGGGGACCCGGTCCATGGCCTCGCCGTCGGCCGCCGTCGACCCGGCGCTCGGGGACGGCGATGCCGCGCCGCCGTCGGCGCTGGCCGAGGGGCCCGTGTCGCCGCCGCCCGGCATCAGGTCGAAGAGGAAGGCCGAACCGACGGTCACCGCCGCCAGCGCCGCGGCCGCCCCGAGCGCCACCGTGCAGCTGAGCCCCCGGCGCCGCCCGGACACACCGCCCCCGGTGGTCGACGCCACGGAGACGGATATGCGGCTGGCTGCGACGCCCGGACCCGGCTCCGGCACAGGTGTGGCGTCCCTCGGCTCCGGCTCCGGTACCCGTACGGCATCCCTCGGCCCCGTGGCCCCCATCACCGGCGGCGGCCCGAACTCCCCCACCGCCACCCTGCTGAACGCCACCGGCCCCGACGACACCGCGTCCTGCGCCGCCTCCAGATTCAGCAGGCGTACGGCGCCCCGGCTCACCTGTTCCACCAGCGGTCCCGGCAGCCAGCCGCCCGCGACCAGCCGGGCCGCGCCCTCGGGGGCCAGCCGGGCGGCGATCTCGGCGGGGGCGGGACGGCCCGCCGGGTCCTTGCGCAGGCACTCGGCGACCAGATCGCGCAAGGTGCCGTCGAGGCCGGTCAGTTGCGGCTCCTCGTGCACGACCTTGTAGAGCAGCGCCGCCGTGGTGTCCCCGGGGAAGGGCGGCTCCCCGGTCGCCGCGTACACCAATATCGCGCCCAGCGAGAAGACATCGGCCGCGCCGGTGATCCCCTTGCCGAGGATCTGCTCGGGGGACATATAGCCCGGGGAGCCGACGGAGACACCGGTGGAGGTGAGGGACGCGGTGCCGTCGATGGCACGGGCGATGCCGAAGTCGATCAGGAGGGGGCCGTCGAGGGTCAGCAGCACGTTGGAGGGTTTGACGTCCCGGTGCACCAGGCCCAGTTCGTGGACGGCGGTCAGCGCCTCGGCGAGGCCCGCGCCGAGGGTGCGTACCGAGTGCGTGGGCAGCGGGCCGCCGTCGGCTATCGCCGTGGTCAGCGAGGGTCCGGCCGCGTACGCCGTGGCCACCCAGGGCACCGGCGCCTCGGGGTCGGCGTCCAGGACGGGCGCGGTCCACGCGCCGCCGACCCGCCGGGCGGCGGCGATCTCGCGGCGGAAGCGCTCGCGGAACTCCTCGTCCAGCGCGAAGTGCGGATGGACGATCTTCACGGCGACGGTACGGCCGCCCGCGCTGCGGCCGAGATAGACCCGGCCCATGCCGCCGGACCCCAGCCGGCCGAGCAGCCGGTAGGGGCCCACGACGGACGGTTCATCGGCTCCGAGCGGCTGCATGGCGGCCTCATCCCCCTGTGTGCCCGATCCCCTGTGTACCGGTCCCTGTGTACCAGTCCCGGTGTGCCGTCCCCTGTGTGCCGTCCCCTGTGTGCCGGTCCCCTGTGGTGCCCGTACGCGCCTGCTGCCCGGAAACGTATGAGCAGCAAACCTGCCCGGGACACCCATGGCCGGGACCTCAGGGGCGCAGCAGTTCCACCGTCACGTCCGACGGGAGACCGGCCGTCGGGCCGACCCGGCGGGCGAACTCCTTGACCGCCGCCAGCTGCGGCGGGCCGAAGTGGAAGTCGAGGGTGGTGAAGTACCGCTCCAGGACCTGCTCGTCGAACTCCTCCCAGCGGGCCGCCTGCTCGGCGACCTTGCCGACCTCCTGGCGGGACAGTTCCAGCGAGGACAGAAACGCCTGGTGCACCTGGCGGGTCAGCTCGGGCTCGCGCTCCAGGTAGTCGCGCCGGGCGGCCCACACCGCGAAGACGAACGGCAGCCCGGTCCACTCCTTCCAGAGCGAGCCCAGGTCGTGCACATCGAGGCCGTAGCGCGGCCCGTCGTGGAGATTGGCCCGCAGCGCCGCGTCACCGATGATGACGGCGGCGTCGGCCTCCTGCATCATCACGCTGAGGTCGGGCGGGCAGGTGTAGTAGTCGGGCTGTACGCCGTAGCGCTCCGCCAGCAGCAGCCGGGCGAGCCGCACCGAGGTGCGGGAGGTGGAACCGAGGGCGACCCGGGCGCCGTCGAGCCGGTCCAGCGGGACCTGGGAGACGATCACACAGGACATGACGGGGCCGTCGCAGCCGACCGCGATGTCGGGGAACACCACCAGGTCGTCGGCGTTCTTCAGGAACTCCGCGACGGGGATGGGGCCGATGTCGAGATCACCGCGGACCAGTCGCTCGCTGAGCTTCTCCGGAGTGTCCTTCGTCAGGTCGAAGTCGAGGAGGGTTCCGGTTCGCGCGAGCCCCCAGTACAGGGGCAGGCAGTTCAGGAACTGGATGTGGCCGACGCGCGGCCGGATGCGAGAATTGTCCACACCGCGAGGCTAGACCCTGGGTGGTGCCCTGCCGGGTGCGGCCCTTGCCGCTGGGGCGTCGCCGCCGTCACCGTCCCGCATGGCCGTTCAAACACCCGGGTGACGTGATCTTGACCTCTATTGCATTCCGTCGCGTGCGTGCTAGGCTCGCCGCAAGTTGCAGTTTGGTTTCCCTTGCAGTACAGAGCCTGCGGAGCATGTGACCGCGGGCTCTCGTCGTTCTTGGACTTAGGGCAGTTGTGCAGAATTACATCTTCACACTTGCTGGTTCTGGAGCAGGGCAACCCTTTGGGCCCAAGGAGGGCTTATGGCTACCGGAACCGTGAAGTGGTTCAACGCCGAAAAGGGCTTTGGTTTCATCGCCCAAGAAGGCGGCGGCCCCGACGTCTTCGTCCACTACTCCGCGATCAACGCGAGCGGCTTCCGCTCCCTTGAGGAGAACCAGCAGGTGTCTTTCGACGTCACTCAGGGCCCGAAGGGCCCGCAGGCGGAGAACGTCACCCCGGTCTGACCGGTCTGATTTCCTCGGATCCAGGATCGAGCGCAGTACCCAAGGAGCCCCGCGCCGTAAGGCGCCGGGGCTCCTGCCCCTTTCTCCCCCGGAACCCGGCGACACCCCGAACCCGGCGAGATGAATTCTTCGGGAATTGCCCCCGGGCCGCCCCTCACACGTGCTGCATGATCAGGACGAACCGCGTGCCCGGTACCAGCCCCCGGTACGAATGGGCGACATCCCCGCGATAGGTCATGTAGTCCCCGGCGTCCAGTTCTTCCTCGGCGCCGCGCGGCCCGGCTTTCACCCGTCCGGCCGCCACCAGGAGATGTTCCACCGTTCCCGGAATATGCGGCTCCGATTCATGGGCGGCGCCGGGTTCGATCTGTACGTCGTATACGTCGCGCCGGGCGCCGGGCGGGCTCGCGGAGAGCAGCGCGGCCGAGTAGCCGGTCTGCCCGGAGCGAACCGCCGGGCCCTGTCCGGCCCGGATCACCCGGACGGCCGGGGCGGGCGGCTCCACCAGCGCGCTGAAGGGCACGCCGAGCGCCACCGCCAGCGCCCAGATGGTCTCCATGCTCGGATTCCCGGCGGCCGCCTCCAGCTGACTCAGCGTGGACTTGGCGATTCCGGCCCGTTTGGCCAGCTCGGAGAGGGAGATCCCGGCGCGGGTGCGCTCCCGGCGCAGGGCACCGGCGATCCAGTCGAGGGGGAGTCGGGGTGGGGGGGTGCCGTCCATCGCGGGTTCCCTTCACTGAGTCGGCTCGCCGAGCCGGTTGGTTCGGTGGACCGGTCATTTCGTTCGCCTTGACGAACACTACCCTGTCCGTTCACTGTGGAGAACATGCGTTCGCTACTCCGAACACCGCTGCTCCGAACCCCCAGGGATCTGCTCCGGGACGCCTCGCTGGTCTGGCTGGCCAGTGGGGTCGTCGGTGTGTCCTTCGGGGCGGTCTCCGTGGCGGGCGGGCTGCCGGTGTGGGTGCCGGTGCTGATGTCGGTGCTGGTGTACGCGGGATCGGCCCAGTTCAGCGCGGTCGGGGTGCTGCTGGCGGGCGGTGGCCCGGTGGCCGCCGCGGCGACCGGCCTGCTGCTCAACACCCGTACGGTCGCTTTCGGCCTCGCCGTGGCGGAGGTGCTGGGGCGCGGGCGGGTGGCGCGGCTGCTGGGGGCGCATCTGGTGACGGACGAGACGGTCGCCTTCGCCCTCGCGCAGGAGGATCCCCGGCGGCGCCGGGCCGCGTTCTGGATCTCCGGTATCGGTCTGTTCGTGGTGTGGAATCTCGGGGTCCTGGCCGGGGCGCTGGCGGGCGGCGCGCTCGGCGACACCGCGCGCTACGGCCTCGACGCGGCCTTCCCCGCCGTACTGGTGGCCCTCGTGCTGCCCACGCTGCGCAAGGACGCGGCGGTGCGGGGGGCCGCGCTGGCCGGCGCGGGGGTGGCGCTGGCGGTGACGCCGCTGGTGCCGTCGGGACTGCCGGTGCTGCTGGCGCTGGCCGGGCTGGCGCTGTACGGGCGGCGGCGGGAGGTGGTGCGGGCGTGAACGCGACGGTGGCGATGATCCTGGCGCTGGCGGTGGGCACGTATGCCTTCCGGCTGGTCGGGCCGGTGCTGCACGGGCGGGTCGAGCTGCCGGATCGGGTACGGGGGCTGCTGGCGGCCGGGGCGGTGGTGCTGCTGGCGGCGCTGCTGGCGACGGGTGCGCTGACGGAGGGCGGCGGTTTCGCGGGCTGGGCGCGTCCGGCGGGGGTGCTGGTCGGGGGTGTGCTGGCGTGGCGGGGGGTGCCGTTCGTGGGGGTGGTGCTGGGGGCGGCGGGGGCGACTGCGCTGCTGCGGTTGGCGGGGGTGGCTTGATCGGCACCGGGTCGTCGGGCGGCTGTCAGTGGGGTCGCCTAGGGTGCCCGCCATGACGGACACCGAGACCGACGCGAGCGCCGAGAAACTGACCGAGATCTTCTACGACGCCATCGCCGGGGAATACACGGAGATGGCCCGTACGGACCTGGCGGACAAGCCGCTGGAGCGGGCGCTGATCGGCGCGTACGCCGAACTCGTGCGCGATCAGGGCGAGGTGGCGGACCTGGGCTGCGGGCCCGGGCTGACGACGAAGTACCTGGCGGAACTCGGGCTGCCGATGCGGGGCCTGGACCTGTCGGAGTCGATGCTGACGGTCGCCCGGCGCGAGAATCCCGGGCTCCGCTTCGAGCGGGGCTCGATGCTGGCGACCGGGATCGCGGACGCGTCGCTGGCCGGGGTCGTGTCGTACTACTCGTCCATCCACACTCCGCTGGACCGGCTTCCGGCGCTGTTCGCCGAGTTCCATCGGATTCTGCGGCCGGGCGGATATCTCTTCCTCGCTTTCCAGGTCGGGGACGAGCCCCGCACGCTGGATCGTCCCTTCGGGCATCCCGTCACCCTCGATTTCCGGCGGCGCCGCCCCGAGCGGATGGCGGCGCTGCTGGAGGAGACGGGGTTCGTGACGCACTCCCGTACGGTCCGCGACACGAACCCGGACAGCGATGAGACGACCCCGCACGCGTTTCTGATCGCGGGACGCCCTCGCCGCTAACGACGGATGCGGCCCGCGCCTGGGACCGGTTCCTCGGCCGCGCGGGGCGCTGACGGTCCCGTACCGGACGACTCACACCGCGACCGTTTCCGCGAAGGCTCTGGCCAGGGGTGACAGGGCCGACCAGCGGCGGACCGCCCAGCCGACGGTCAGGGGGCGGAGTTCGGGGAGCGGGACCAGGCGCAGGTCTCCGGTGGGTGGGGTGGCGGTGCCGTTGATGTGCAACCTGGGCAGGGCGGGGACCACCGCTCTGCCCAGGCCCAGTTCGGCCAGCAACAGGGCCGTGTCCCAGTCGGTCACGCTGGTGTCGAAGGAGAAGCGGACGCCCAACTCCGCGCAGCCCGCGTCCAGTTGGGAGGCGGACGTGGAGTTCGGGGGGAGCCGGATCAGGCGCAGGTCGGCGAGTTCGCGGACCTGGGCGTGGGGGCGGCCGGCGAGGGGGTCGTCGGCCCGTACGGCCAGGACCCAGGGCAGGTCGACCACCGCCCGCTGTTCGATGCCCCGGACGGGCGGGCCGAGGGTGACCCAGGCGAGGTCGAGTTCGCTGTCGGTGAGGGCGTCGAAGCAGGCCCGGCTGGAAGGCTCCGTACGGAATTCGAGGCTGGCCTCGGGATAGCGCTGGCGGAAGGCGACGACGGCGTCGGCCATGAAGTGCCGGACGGTCGTGGCGCCGGTGGCGACGCGGACGGAGCCGGTCTCGCCGTCGGCGAGTTCGCGCAGGTTGCGCAGGGCGAGATCGAGTCCGGCGAGTCCTTCGGAGGCCGCCGCCTCCAGGATCTGACCGGCGCGGGTCGGGGCGACGCCACGCGGCTGGCGTTCCAGCAGACTGACGCCCGTCTCGCGCTCCAGGCGTTTCACATGCTGGCTGACCGCCGACTGGGTCACCCCGAACTGCCGGGCCACCGCGCTCAGACTGCCCGCGCGGCACACCGCCACGAACACTCGCAGATCCTCAAGGGTCATAACTCCAAGCTAACACTGGGGTGTTGCGAGGAATCCTTAGGATTGACTAAGCGGATGCGGCGTTGGGACGATCGATCAATGGGGAGCCGGCCGCTCCCCCGGGGCGGCAACCCGCCGTCCGTTCCTCACGCCCCTGGTCCGGACCCGGGGGTGGTGCGGGGCGGGTGCCGACCCCCATGAGCCGCGTCGGAAAGGGGACCACCGTGCCCTCCGTACAGCCGCGCAAAGGGACGGCCGCGCCGCCGTCCTCCCACACCCGTGCCGCGACGCTGCTGCGGCATCTCGGGGCGGACTCGCTGCCGCATCCCGGCGGGACCTTGTACGCGCATCTGGACCGGGTGCATCTGAGGCTGGCCCGGTGGCAGGCGCGACCCGCGCTGCAACTGGCCGGGTTCTGCCATGCGCTGTACGGGACGGACGGTTTCGCGAAGGCGTTGCTGCCACTGGACCGGCGGGGCGCGATCGCCGCCGCGATCGGGGCGGAGGCGGAGGCGCTGGTGTATCTCTACGCGAGCTGCGATCGGGGGGCGACGTATCCGGGGCTGCCCGAGGGGCCGTTCCATGACCGGTTCACGGGGGTGGTCCGGGTGCTGCCGTCGGGGCGGCTGCGGGACTTCGCCGAGCTGACGGCCGCGAACGAACTCGATATCGCCACGCAGGACGAGGACTTCCGGGCGCGGTACGGGCGGGAGCTGCTGGCCCTGTTCACTCGGATGCGGCCGTTGCTGGGGGAGGGGGCTTGGGGGGATTGCCGGGCGGTTCTGCGGGGGTGAGGGGTGAGGGGGGTGAGGGGTGGGGGAGGTTGAGGGGCTGGGTCCTGGTGCTGGGCTGCGGCTGCGGTGCCGCACACGGCCCCGGGGCCGTCCGCACGACTCCCGGACCGCCCCGGGGCCCGGATTCCATGGCCCGGGAACGGGTGAAGGGGGCAGGGGT